>JALZOI010000501.1 GCA_030857245.1 Myxococcota bacterium | reverse complement strand
GGCCTGCGCGCCTCGATCGCGACGCTCGCGGCGGCGGTCCCGCAGCTGCTCTCGAAGCGGCTGCAGGAGCGCATCCGGCGCCTGCTCGACACCCAGGATCCGGCGACCACCCTCGAGCCCGCGCGGCTCGCGCAGGAGGTGGCCCTGCTCGCCGATCGCGCGGATATCACCGAGGAGCTGGTCCGCCTGGCCTCGCACCTCGACCAGGCCCGGACGCTGCTGGTGTCCACCGGCGCGGCGGGCCGGCGCCTCGACTTCCTGGTCCAGGAGATCGGCCGCGAGCTCAACACGATCGGCAGCAAGTCCACCGTCGCCGAGATCACCGCCGCCGTCGTCGAGGGCAAGGCCGTGCTCGAGAAGCTCCGCGAGCAGGTCCAGAACCTCGAGTGATGTGGTCGCGATCAGAGTCCCATGAGAGAATGCCGACCGTGAGCGCCGGAGAAGTAGCGAGCCAGCCCACGCTGGCAGGCGCGGACCGTGGAGTCCTCGTCATCGTCTCGTCGCCGTCGGGCGCCGGCAAGACCACGCTGACGCGCCGGCTGCTCACCGAGCTGCCCCAGCTCCAGTTCTCGGTCTCGTACACGACCCGGCCACCCCGGCCCGGCGAGGTCGAGGGCCGCGACTACCACTACGTGTCGCCGGGCGAGTTCGAGGCGATGGTCGAGCGCGGCGAGTTCGCCGAGCACGCGTACGTCCACTCGAACCGCTACGGCACCGCCCAGGCCCCCGTCGAGGCGGCGCTCGCGAATGGCCTCGACGTCATCTTCGACGTCGACTGGCAGGGCGGGGCGGCGCTGTCGGACCGCTGGCCACGAGATTCGCTGAAGGTGTTCATCCTGCCGCCGGATCTCCACATCCTGGAGTCGCGGCTCCGCCAGCGCGCCACCGACGATCCAAAGATCATCGATCGCCGGCTCGCCAAGGCGATCGAGGAGCTCGAGCATTACTCCGAGTACCAGCACCTGATCGTGAACGATGACCTCGAGCGCGCCTACGCCGTGCTCCGCGCCATCTACCTGACCCGCCGCTACGGCACCCAGGACCGCCCGGACGTCCCCTACGGCCTGGGTGAGCTCACCCACGTGGTCGAGGCCAACATCGCCACCGCGCCCGAGGCGCACGCCCGTCGCCTCGTCGGCCGGGCCTAGCGGGGCCGCACCCGCCCCTGCTCCCCATTTACCATTGCCGGCTGCCCGTTGCCCGCCGCCCGTTTCTGAGGAAGCACACGTCCCCCCCACCCCCGCTCGCCCAGCCTCGCCCAGCTTTGTCACATTGACGAGATCCGGGCATTGCGCCACGCTGCTCCTATGACGGGTCCTCGTCGCCTGATCGTGGGAGTGCTGGCTGTGGTGGCGATGGCTGGCTGCTCGCGGACGTTTCGCGCGTCCACGGTCCAGCCGAACCCGCTCGCGGAGCCGACCGAGACCCTCCGGCAGTCGGAGAAGATCACGATCGTCACCGGCGACATGGATCTCGAGAGGCCGATGGACCCGGAGCCGACGCAGCGCGCGTCGATGGTCCGCAACGAGCGGTATCCGCTCTACAACCAGGCGAGCTTCACGATCGTGTCGCGCGACCGGCTGCGCTTCCACATGCAGATCGATCACAAGTGGCAGGAGTGGGCCGACCTGCGGACGTGGGACGTCTACCTCGAGGACGACACCGGCCGTCGCTGGGTGCCGGAGTCCGTCGAGCACGCCCGCACGAAGATCATGACGACCATGTGGGATCGCGAGCAGCGCACCGCGGTCCGCAACCGGTTCGGCGATGTCGTGGCGATCAACGAGGATGGCTGGCGGAACCGCCAGACCCTCGGCTCGCTCTCGGTGTTCCGCGGCAAGGCCGACTTCGTCTTCTATCAGCGCGACCTTTTCCACGCGAACGTCAAGCAGCTGCGGCTCGTGGTCAAGCGCTCCGGCGAGGCCTTCGAGTTCACCTGGAAGTTCCAGGACAGCGACGAGACCCTCTCCGCGTCGGAGTGACGCGGTCCTCCGACCTCCGCGAGCGGGTAGGGACGGTCGTGGAACATCCCCTGCGTGGTACGTTAGGCCCGCAGTAGATGCATCAGCTGGATCAGATCCTCTCCGAGCTCGCTGGCTACTATCCGAGCGCCGATCTGCCGCTGGTCCGGCGGGCCTACCAGTTCGCGGCCGCCGCGCACGATGGCCAGACGCGCAAGTCGGGTGATCCCTACGTCACGCACCCGCTCTCGGTCGCGCACATCATCACCGAGCTCAAGCTCGACGTCGCGTCCGTGTGCGCGGGCCTGCTGCACGACTGCGTCGAGGACACCAGCGCGACGGTCGAGCAGCTCTCCGACCTGTTCGGCAAGGAGGTCGCGTTCCTCGTCGATGGCGTGACCAAGCTTGGCAAGCTGCCGTACTCCACGCGCGAGGAGCAGCAGGCGGAGAACTTCCGCAAGATGCTGCTCGCGATGGCGCGCGACATCCGCGTCATCCTCGTCAAGCTCTGCGATCGCCTCGACAACATGCGATCGCTGCACCACCTGCCACCGGAGAAGCAGGAGCGGATCGCCGCCGAGACGATGCAGATCTACGCGCCGCTCGCGAACCGGCTCGGCATCCAGTGGGTCAAGGTCGAGCTCGAGGACCTCGCGTTCAAGTACACGTACCAGGGCGAGTACGAGCAGCTCGCGGCCGACGTCGCGAAGACCCGCGCCGAGCGGCTCGAGTACATCCACCACGTCGAGAAGCTCATCCACAAGGAGATGACCGAGAACGGCGTCCCCTGTCAGGTGATGGGCCGCGCCAAGCACCTCTACTCGATCTACCAGAAGATGAAGCGCACGCAGCGCCCGTTCGAGGAGATCCACGACGCGATCGGGTTCCGCGTGATCACCGATACGCAGATGCACTGCTACCAGGCGCTCGGCGTCGCGCACCAGACGTGGACCCCGATCCCGGGCCGCTTCAAGGACTACATCGCGCTGCCCAAGCCGAACCTCTACCAGTCGCTGCACACGGCCGTGATCGGGCCGCGCGGCGAGCGCATCGAGATCCAGATCCGCACCGGCGACATGAACCTCGTCGCCGAACACGGCATCGCCGCGCACTGGAAGTACAAGGAGGGCGCTGCCGGCGCGACGGCCCTCAACGACGAGAAGAAGTTCGCGTGGCTGCGCCAGCTCATGGAGAACCAGAAGGAGCTCCACGATCCGACGGAGTTCCTCGAGTCCGTCAAGATCGACCTGTTCGGCGACGAGGTCTACGTCTTCACGCCGGGCGGCGACGTCAAGGCGCTGCCCAAGGGCAGCTGCCCGATCGACTTCGCGTACGCGGTGCACAGCTCGATCGGCGATCACTGCTCGGGCGCGCGCGTCAACGGCATGATCGTTCCGCTGCGCTACCAGCTCCGCAACGGCGACACGATCGAGATCATCACGAGCCCGAACCAGAAGCCGAACAAGGACTGGCTCAAGCTGGTCAAGACCGCCAAGGCGCGCACCAAGATCCGCTACCTGCTGCGCTCGGAGACCCGCGACAAGGCCGTCGCGCTGGGCACCGACCTCGTCGAGAAAGCGCTGCGCAAGCACAACACCTCGCTCGGCCGGGCCGAGAAGCAGCTCCTCGTCGCGGCGAAGGAGCTCAAGTGCGTGACCGTCGACGAGCTGATCATCCAGGTCGGCTACGGCAAGGTCACCGCGCAGCAGGTGCTCGAGAAGGCGCTCCCCGAGCTCGGCAAGAAGACCGACGATCCGGAGAAGAAGTCCGAGAGCATGCTGAAGACGCTGCTCCGCAAGGTGACGCGGCGGACGTCGTCGTCGGGTATCAAGGTCGCCGGCGAGGAGGACATCCTCGTGCGCTTCGCGAAGTGCTGCAGCCCGCTACCCGGCGATCAGATCGTCGGCTTCATCACGCGCGGCCGTGGCGTGACGGTGCACCGCCGCGACTGCGACAAGGGGCTCGATCTCGATCCCGAGCGCCGCATCGAGGTCGAGTGGGACGGCCACGGCAAGACCCAGCACGAGGTCGCGATCCAGGTACTGTGCGCCGACAAGCCCGGCCTGCTCGCGCACATCTCGCAGTCGTTCACCGACCAGGGCGTCAACATCAGCCAGGCGCACTGCCGGGCGACCGAGGACGGCCGCGCGGTCAACACGTTCCACGCGTCCGTGAAGGATCTCGACCAGCTCAAGCAGGTGATCCGCTCGCTGTCGCGGATCAAGGGTGTGTTCAGCGTCGATCGCGTCTCGGCGGACGTCGGCTGAGGTTCGCCAGGCCTCGCCTGAGCCCCGGCCTGACGAGACGCACACCAGACGCACGTGATCACGGCCGCGGCTCGCGCCGGACCGTCACGTGGGTTGGGCAGACGCTCTGGCTGACCGCGCGAGGCGATCGAGCTCGGAGCAGGGGCGAATCAGCGCGCGGCGACGGGCTTGCCGGGCTCGCCGAGGCCGGCGAACAGCTCCTCGGTCGACTTCGTCGACTTGCGAGCGAGCCGGTTCTTCCGGCGGCGGCCCGCCTTCTCGTGCTTGTTCTTGCGCTTAACTTTGCTGGCGGACGTGTTCGAAGCCATGACGATCCCTCGGGTTGGACCGCGGGTTCTAGCGTCCCCTGCTGTCTGTTGTCAACGTGGCTCGACGCGGGTAAGTGGGCGGGCTAGGTTGCCTTTCACCGCGGTAATCCATACGATTCGCGTACCTAGAGGTCCCGAGACGAATGAAGCTCTGCCCCAAGTGCCAGAAGCAGTTCAGTGACGACGCGAACTTTTGTCCCGTCGACGCTGCGCGTCTCGTGCCCCTCGAGAGCACGACCGCGGCCACGGACTCGCTGTCCGCGCGGTTCACGCTCGGTCCAACCCTTGGCGGTCATCGCACGGGGCAGGTCCACCAGGCCGCGGACAAGCAGGGTGGCAACGTCGCCATCAAGCTCGTCGCCCCCGCCGTCGCGGCGCTGCCCGGGATGGCGCAGCGGCTCGAGCGCGAGCTCAAGCAGCTCGAGCGCGTGCAGAGCGCGGGTGTCGCCAGGGTGATCGCGTCGGGGCGCCGCGGTGCCGCCGGCGACGAGACCT
This sequence comes from Myxococcota bacterium, assembly GCA_030857245.1. GTDB lineage: Bacteria > Myxococcota_A > Polyangia > Haliangiales > Haliangiaceae > JABFXX01. The sequence continues at coordinate 725 of JALZOI010000501.1, read as the reverse complement.
GGATCGCCTACGAGCTGCTCGAGGGCGCGCAGACGCTGGCCGAGGCGATCACCGCCCGCGGCCCGATCGCGCTCGACCAGGCCTCGCACCTCATCGAGGTGATCGGCGAGGCACTGATCGAGGCCGCGCAGGTCGGGGTCGTGCACCGCGATCTCGCACCGAAGAACATCCTGTTCACGTCGAGCGGGGCGGGCGACATCAAGCTCATCAACTTCTCGCTGCCCGTGCCGACGAGTGATCGCGTGCCCGGCGTGCCCGAGTTCGTGGCGCCCGAGCAGGTCGAGGGCAAGCCGGTCGATCAGCGCTCGAACCTCTACTCGCTCGGCGCGATCTACTACTACGTGCTGACCGGCCAGCCGGTGCACGGCGGGCCCGTCGACGAGGTGCATCGCGCTCACGTCAATGCGACGATCCGCACGCCGTCGTCGCTCGCGCCGGTGCCCGCACCCGTCGAGGCCGTGATCATGCGCGCCCTCGACCGCAGCCCGACAAAACGCTTCCTGACGGTCCGCCAGTTCGTCGACGAGGTCTCTCGCATCGCGCGCGGGGATCACTCCGATCCGAAGTCGACGCAGCCCATGGGCAAGGTTGCGGGCCGGCCGAAGGCCGAGCTCGTGCAGACCCTGCTCGGGGTGCGCTCGGGTGGCGGGATCGCGTTCCCGGATGCCGCGCACGCGGCGCCTCCGATCGCGAACCCGGCCGCGGCCGCCGCGATGGTCCCGGGG
>JALZOI010000500.1 GCA_030857245.1 Myxococcota bacterium | reverse complement strand
GCTCTACGCCGCGTGGACGCTGGTACCCCCGACGCGCTCGGTGATGCCGGTGCGGCTGATCGCGAGCGCCGTCGTGATCGGACTCGGGATGGGGCTCGGCGCGCTCGGCCATGCCGCGCGCGCGCAGGCGGGCTCACCAGCGCGCCGATCGCGCGGCCGGGCCCTCGGGCTCGCCGTCGTCACGCTCGGGGTCGTCACGATGACGCTGCTGCGCTGGGGCGCGAACCTCGAGACCAAGTACATGGCGATCACGGCGTCGCCGGCGCTCAAGGGCCTGATCGGGCTCGTGCGGCTGATCAACGATGTCGATCGCGATGGCTATGGCTCGCTGCTCGGCGAGAACGACTGCCGCCCGTTCGCGCGCGCCTTCCATCCCGGCGTCAAGGAGACGCCGAACGACGGCATCGACCAGAACTGCGACGGGCGCGACTTCTCGCTCGCGGACCTCGCGCCGCCGCCCGGTCCGCACGTCCCGGTCCCGCCGGCGTTCCAGCGCGACTGGAACATCCTGCTGCTCACGATCGACACCGTCCGCTACGATCGCACGTCGTTCGGTGGGTACCGCGACGGTCCCAAGCGCCGCGATACGACGCCGCGGCTGGCGCAGCTCGTCGCCGAGTCCACGAGCTTCACGTTCGCGCAGGCGCCGTCGGCCGGCACGATGGCGTCGATCCCCGCGATCCTGACGTCGAAGTTCTTCCACTCCGGGATCGCGATCGACGAGAAGCGGCCCGCCGGCACGCCGCCGGGGATCATGCCGGAGAACGTGCTGCTCCCCGAGATCCTGAAGCGCGTCGGGTACCGCACCGGCGTGATCGGCTCGCACGAGTGGTGGAACGGCTGGGGGCTCGAGCAAGGCGTCGACGACTTCGACAACTCGCTCGGCCGCACCCACGATCCCAAGCGGGTCACCGCACACCAGGTCACCGATCACGCGCTCGCGTGGATCTCGCGCAACCAGGGCCGCAAGTGGTTCATGTGGGCGCACTACATCGATCCGCACGGCCACTACATCGCGCACCCCGAGGTCGCCGACTACGGCAGCTCGGATCCCGACAAGTACGACGCGGAGATCAAGTGGACCGATCAGGAGGTCGGGCGGCTGCTCGACGAGCTCCGCAAGCTGCCGAGCCATGACCGCACGATCGTCATCATCACGAGCGATCACGGCGAGAGCATGGGCGAGCACAACATCCCGCTCGGCACGCACGGCAGCGCGCTGTACCGGGAGATGCTCCACGTCCCGCTCATCTTCTACATCCCCGACAACAAGCCGCGGGAGATCGGCGGCGCCGTGTCGATCCTCGACATCGTGCCCACGGTCGCGGCGCTGACCGCCGCCGACGTCAGCGACCTCCAGTTCGAGGGCCGCTCGCTCGTCCCCGCGCTGTTCTACGGCACCACCGACCCCGAGCGCGTGGTGTTCGCGGAGACCAACGCCGGCGGCAAGCAGCGCGCGGCGATCTCGTCGCAGTGGAAGCTCATCTATTACCTCGCGAGCAACGTCCACGAGCTCTTCGATCTCACCGCAGATCCCAACGAGCTGACGAACCTCGCGCCCCAGAACCCCCCGGCGCTCGGGCTCATGAAGCAGGCGCTCGCCGGCTGGATGGATCGCGTGCTGTACGCGCGCGATCCGCTGTTCAACCAGGCCTACCGCCAGATCTCCGACGTCATCCTGCGCGACCCGCCGGCCCCACCCGTGCCGACCGCGCACGTGCTCGGCGACGGGCGGCTCGAGATCCTCGGGATCGGCCCGGTCGACGGCAAGCCCCTCGTGCCCGGCGCGAAGACCGAGGTCCACGTCTACTTCCGGGTCGTCGAGCCCACGCCGACGGCGTACCGCTTCCAGCTCGTCGCCTGGCCCACGCCGCTCGCGGCGCCCCTGACGGGAGCGCTCCCACCGCAGACCGCCCGCAGCTCGGCGCGCGCGACCGCGGACGGTGCCTATCCGAGCGATCGGTGGCGCAAGGGCGACTACATCCGCGAGCGCTTCGTCGTGACCCTGCCCGCCGACTGGAAGGCCGAGGGCCTCGGCGTGGGCCTCGTGGTGAGCGACCCGAGCGGCGCCAGGGTGCAGGCCACCGGGCCCGCCCCCACCGGCGACCCCACCACGCTCGTGCTGGGAGTCCTGCCGCTGGGAAGCTCGGCTCCGACGGGCCCGTAGTAAGCTCACGCGATGCGCCCGATCTACGATCTCTCCAGCGCATTCGCGGATCACCTCCACACCGCCGAAGCCGAGGCCGGGCGGGTCTACGAGCCGGTGATCGCGCTCGTCACCGACAACAAGGATCCGAGCAAGCTCGGTCGCGTGAAGGTCAAGATCCCGATCCTCTCGGATCAGGACGCCTCGTGGTGGGCGCCGATCATCATGCTCGGCGCGGGCAAGAACCGCGGCTGGTTCTTCATCCCCGAGGTCGATGACGAGGTGCTCGTGATGTTCGAGCACGGCGACGTCAACCGCCCGCTCGTCGTCGGTGCGCTGTGGGGCGGCAAGGACAAGCCACCCGAGAAGAACCCCGGCTCGAACCCCAAGCGGGTCATCAAGTCGCGCGGCGGCAACAAGATCACGTTCGACGACGACCCCGGCAGCCTGCAGATCGTCATCGAGGATGGCACTGGCAAGGGCAAGATCACGATCGACGCCAAGAACACCAAGATCATCATCGAGGCGCTCGCCGGCGACGTCTGCTTCCAGTCGCCGACCGGCGACACGCAGATCGTCGCCAAGGAGCTCGAGATGATCGCGGGCGACAGCCTCGAGATCCACGCCGGCTCGTCGATGGCGTGGGGCGCGGGCAGCAAGCTGACACTCAAGGCGGGCTCGGTCTCGATGTCGGGCTCGGCCGCCAACGCGGCCTGCGGCAACGCGTCATCGCCGGCCGCGCCGGACGCGACGCCGCAAGACGTCGCCGACCCGTACGGGTCCTAAACGAGCCAGCGGGCTCCGGACCTCAGAAACAGGCGGCAGGCAGCAGGCAGCCGGCAGCCGGCAATGGAAGAGCGCGCGGTGACCTGCCCGCCTGGTCGGCTCTCGCATAGAGAACCGTCCTTGCTCTCGAACGATCCTTGGCGGCCGTTGGCGGCCTTGGCGGCCAATCACTGGCTACCGCTGCGCCGCTACTGCGCCATCGAGAACTTCTCGTTCTTCGGCGCCTTGGGACCGTGGTGCGGCTTGACCTCGGGCATCTTGGCCGCGGGATCGGGGTTCGTGCCGCGCCGGATGTACTCGGTCACCGGCTTGTAGGTGAGCAGCCACTTGTTCGTCTTCACGAGCTTGTTGCCCTTGTAGAACTTGCGGAAGCGCTCGAGCTTGAAGCCCGGGAAGCCCTCCTGGTCGATGGACGTCTGGCTCATCGGCATCTCCGCGTCGAGGCGCTCCTCGCTCGAGAACGGCGACTCCTCGAGGACCTCGCGCTCGAAGACGACCTTGTCGAACGGGCGCTTCTTGCCGAGGATCTCGACCTTCGACTCGCCGTTCGCCACGACGTAGCGGATGACGACGGGGAAGTCGTAGGTGTTCTTGAGCTTGAGATCGACGTCGGGCCACACGACCGTCGCGTCGAAGCCGAGCGGCGTGTACGCCGAGGGCCGCGAGTGGTTGATGGTCTTGACGATGTCGATGCCGGCGAAGAACGCGGCGCCGAACAGCGTCGTCGAGATCTGGCAGGTGCCGCCGGCGAGGCCGTCGACCATCTCGCCCGAGGTGATGACGTGCGCGACCTTGTAGCCCATGCGCTGCGAGCGCTCACCGACGGTACCGTTGAACGAGAACTCCTCGTTGGGCTTCAGCACGACGCCGTTGAGCTTGCTGGCCGCGAGCTTGAGGTTGAAGTTACGGTCCTTGTCGGCGACCGAGAACTTCGTCAGGTAGTGGCCCAGCACGTGGGAGATGTCCTCGATCCCGAGGCCCTCCTTCGTGACGAGCGCGGGCATGTCGATGGTCGCGAGCTGGAGCGTCGGCGCGTTCTGGCGCGCCGCGGCGGCGAGCCGCGGCAGCGAGCCCCACACGTCGAGGCCCTTGCCATCGCTGTCATCCTGGACCTTGCGCGCCTCGAGATCGAGGTACGCATTGATCGGTGCGCGATCGGTCTTCGCCTTGAGTGCCATGAGGGCCTTGACCGCCTTCTCGCGATCCAGCCGCAGCGGCAGCGAGCCGGTCTTCGCGAGTGCGACGACATCGGCGTTCGCCGAGATCCGCTTCGACTCCTCGGGGTCGAGCTCGACGCCGAGCTCTGCCCACGACAGCTTGATCGGGCCGCCCGCGGTCTCGAGCACGACCTCGCGACCGAGCACGTCCGTGATGGTCTTGGCGGGGGCCCGCGCGACGTCGGGAGTGCGCGCCTCTGACACCGGCGACGGCGCCGTCGCGGCCCGCGCGACGCTGCGGGTGCCGACGACGTAATAGCCGCCCACCAGGCCGCCTGCGACGATGAGCATGCCGCCAGCCAGGCCCAGGAGGACGGCGCCGTGCTGCTTGGATCGTGGGCTACTGGTTTGCGACATCGTTCCCTTCAGATTATCACGAGACACTGCAGATCCTGGACTTTGCAGCTCGGGGGCCAGGCCGGAACGTAACGCTCGCGCACAGTTGCGCAGGTTGTGTCCCACCGGCCGCGGTCAGCGTGTCCACCGAGCCACGCGCGTTTGACAGGTGCCATCCCATGGTGCAGCCTGCGGAGGTGGCAGGCTCGATCGTCCAGCGCAACAAGGTTGTCTCCAAGCGCAAGGGTCTGATCGCCGCGGCCACGGCGGGAGGCGCCGCGGCGATCGTCGTCGCCGGCGCGCCGATCGTCGGCGCGCTCGGGCTGATCGGAGCTGGCTACCTCGCGTGGGACTGGTTCTCGTTCCGCGCCAAGAACGGCATGCGGTTCTGACGCCCCTGGCGTCCTCCGTGCCGTGACCGAGGTCAACTTCGCCGCGGGGCTCGTCGGGATCACCCTCGACGACCGCTACCGGCTCGACGCCCTCCTCGGTGAGGGCGGCATGGGCTCGGTGTTCCGGGCGACCCACCTCGCGATGGAGCGCAAGGTCGCGGTGAAGCTGCTCAAGCCGCACCTGACGAACGACGACACCCAGCTTCAGCGCTTCCTCCGCGAGGCGCGGAGCACGCTCAAGGTCGACTCGCCGCACGCGGTGAAGGTCCTCGACTTCGGCGTCACGCCACACCGCGACTACTACCTCGTCCTCGAGTACCTCGACGGCCGCACCGTCCAGCGCGAGCTCGAGGTCGACGGGTTGTTCACGCCGGCGCGGGTCGTCGCGATCGGCCGGCAGGTGCTGCACGCGCTCGGCGCCGCGCATCGCAGCGGGCTCGTCCACCGCGACATCAAGCCCGACAACTTGCTGCTGATGCGCGTCGGCTCGGATCCCGACTACACGAAGGTGCTCGACTTCGGCGTCGCCAAGCTGATGGAGGGCGCGGCGCGATCCGATCAATCGCAGCTCGCACTCACCCAGATCGGGATGGTGTTCGGGACGCCCGAGTTCGTGTCACCCGAGCAGGCGTGCGGGCATCCCCTCGACGGGCGCAGCGATCTGTACTCGCTCGCGGCCACGTTGTTCGTGATGCTGACCGGACGCGGGCTGTTCGAGAGCAAGAGCCCGCTCCAGTGGCTCACGCACCACGTCCGGACCCCGCCGCCGTCGCTCGCGAGCATCCGCCCCGAGCTCGCACCGTTCGGCGCGCTCGATGCGCTGCTGCAGCGCTGCCTCGCGAAGGACCGCGAGCAGCGGCCCGCCTCGGCGGAGGAGCTCGCGC
>JALZOI010000499.1 GCA_030857245.1 Myxococcota bacterium | reverse complement strand
GCGCTCTACGGCGTGCACCGCGCGACGGCGGCGCGCTGGGTCGCGCGGGTCCGCGAGCTCGTGCTGCGGCGCACGCGCCGGCAGGTCGGCGACGCGCTCGCGCTCGCGGGTGACGAGCTCGATAGCGTGATGGGACGGATCGCGGGGCATCTCGAGGTCTCGCTGCGCCAGACGCTGTCGATGGAGCGCTGATGCGCTACTCGCGGATACAGGCTCCCTCGGCCCCGTTGCACGTCTCGCCCGTCGGACAGTCCGCGTTGAACTGACACGGCAAGCCCACGCAGTACGCCGACTTCGAGAAGCACTGCCCGGTCGCGCCGTTGCACGACGAGCCGCTGCTGCAGTCCGCGTTGAAGTCGCACTGGATCCCCGACGCGCAGGCCGGATTGCCGAGCGCGAGCAAGCAGTACATGCCGAGCGCGGCGGCGAGGTCGCCGTTGCACGCGGGGTAGGGCTCGCCCGCGGCGCACACCCAGTCGGTGGCGTCGTAGCTCTCGAAGCAGGCGAGGCCGCGCGCCGGATCGCCGCCACACAGCTGCGCGCCCATGATGCCCTTCTTGCACATCGTCTCGACCTGGGCCTGCGCGGTGCCCGGCAGCGGCGTGCCACAGACCTGCGCGGCCTGGATGACGCTCGCGGCGACGCCGGTGCACGCGGCCGGATCGAGCGACATCGAGACCGCACCATCGGGGCGGGCGGCATCCGGGGTTGGGCCATCGTCACCGCCGTTCGAGCAGGCGGCGGCGAACAGGGCGAGGACGAGAGCGGAGGCGAGGCGGGCAGGCGAAGGTGCGGACGTCATCAGGTTCTCCTTGGGATGTCCCTGGATGCCGGCCGCCGCGACTCGTCGCGCCGATTCGATGTCGCGTCGGAACCCGAGTTACGACGAGCAGTTCCGCGCGATCCCGCGGTGTCGCACGCTCGTTTCGCGAGCCGCGCGGGTAGGATGGGGCATGGCGGGCGAGGCTGAACCCGAGGCGACGCTCGACGGCACCCTCGAGCGGTTCGTGTTCCGCTCGGAGGACACGAGCTGGTCGGTCGCGCGGTTCGTCACGCCGGGCCGCGAGCACGTCACGATCGTCGGCGAGCTCGTCGGCGTTCAGGAGGGGCTGCCGCTCCGGCTGCGCGGTCAGTGGATCGTCGACAAGAAGTACGGCAAGCAGTTCAAGGTCGGCACCTACCAGCTGCGCTCGCCGGAGACCCTCGTCGGGATCGAGAAGTTCCTCGGCTCCGGGCTGATCCCGGGGATCGGGCCGGGGCTCGCCGGCGCGCTCGTCCGCACGTTCGGGCTGGAGACGCTCGAGGTCATCGACCGCGCGCCGCAGCGGCTCACCGAGGTCGCCGGCATCGGCTCGTCGCGCGCCGCGAGCATCGCCGAGGCGTTCGCGGCGCAGCGCCACGTCCAGGACATCATGGTGTTCCTGCGCGGCCACGGCGTGTCGGCCGCGTTCGCGGCGCGCATCGTCAAACGCTACGGCAAGGACGCGATCGCCGTCGTGCGCGCCAATCCGTACCGGCTCGCGCACGAGGTCTGGGGCATCGGGTTTCGCACCGCGGATGCGATCGCCGAGAAGCTCGGCATGGCGCGCGATGCGCCCGAGCGGCTCGAGGCCGGGCTGCTCCACGCGCTCGAGACCAGCTCGCAGGACGGCCACCTCCACCTCCCCGACGAGGAGCTCCTCAAGCAGACCGCGGAGCTGCTCGGCGTCGACGCGGAGCCGCTCGCGCCGCGGCTCGCCGCCCTCGAGGAGCGCCGGCTCGTCGTCCGCGAGACGCTCGGTGATCGCGGCCCGTGCAGCGCGCTGCCGTGGGCGCACGAGGCCGAGGCCACGGCCGCGGCGCGCCTCGTCGAGCTGACGCGGACGCCGGCCCGTGCGCTCGGGCTCGATGTCCATGCCGCGATCCACGCGTTCGAGGCGGTGACCGGCGTGACGCTCGCACAGCAGCAGCGCGCGGCCGTCGAGGGTGCGCTCACCGACAAGTGCGTGGTGATCACCGGCGGCCCCGGCGTCGGCAAGACCACGATCGTGAAGGCGATCGTCCACCTCGCGAAGCTGGTGCATCGCAAGGTCGCGCTCGCCGCACCGACCGGGCGAGCCGCCAAGCGCCTCGGCGAGGCGACCGTCCACGAGGCGATGACGATCCACCGGCTGCTCGAGTACCAGCCGCACGAGGGCGGCTTCCAGAAGAACCGCGAGAACCCGCTCGACGTCGACATGCTCGTGATCGACGAGGCCTCGATGCTCGACGCCCAGCTGTTCAGCGCGGTGATGGAGGCGGTGCGGCCGGGCGCGCAGCTCGTGCTCGTCGGTGACATCGACCAGCTGCCGTCGGTCGGTGCGGGCGCGGTGCTCGCCGACGTGATCGCGTCGGACGCCGCGACCGTCGTGCGGCTCACCGAGATCTTCCGGCAAGCCGCCGAGAGCAAGATCGTGGTGTCGGCGCACCGCATCAACCACGGCGAGCTGCCCGATCTCGACTCGCCCACGGGGGCCACCTCGGACTTCTACTTCATCAGCCGCGACGATCCCGAGGCCGCGCGCGCCACGATCGTCGAGCTCGTCGCCGAGCGGATCCCGCAGCGCTTCGGGTTCGATGCGATCGAGCAGGTCCAGGTGATCGCGCCGATGCACCGCGGCGAGCTCGGCACGGCGGCGCTCAACCACGCGCTCCAGGAGCGGCTCAACCCCGCGGGCAACGGGCCCGAGCTGACGCGCGGCGACCGGGTCTACCGGCGCGGCGACAAGGTCATGCAGCTCAAGAACGACTACGACAAGGCCGTGTTCAACGGCGACATCGGCGTGATCCTCGCGATCGACTCCGACGAGGGCGTGGTCCGGGTCGACTTCGAGGGCCGCGTCGCGAGCTACGAGCGCGCCGAGCTCGATCAGCTCGCGCACGCGTACGCGGTCAGCATCCACAAGAGCCAGGGCTCGGAGTACCCGGTCGTCGTGATCCCGCTCGCGACCCAGCACTTCATGATGCTGCAGCGCAGCCTGCTGTACACCGCGGTGACGCGCGGCAAGCGGCTCGTCGTGATCGTCGGCAGCAAGCGGGCGATCAGCCTCGCGGTCAAGAACGCCGATGCCAAGCGTCGCTACACGTGGCTCGCCGAGCGCGTGCGCGCCGAGCTCGAAGCCGCCTGAGGTACGCTCGCGCGATGGAGCCCGACCTCAAGGCGACGCTGTTCGAGGCGGTGGCGCGCGGCGATCGCGCGCAGCTCGAGGAGCTCTGCACCACGCACCGCGCCGCGATCCTCGCGGCGTTCGCGACCTGGCAGCTGGTTCCCGAGGAGCTGCGCGCCGACGCCGAGGCGCTGCAGCGCTACGCGACCGCGCTGATGGCGATCGCGGGGGTGTTCGCCGATCGCGGCGACGACCAGCTGATCCATCAGCTCTCCGGCGACGACGACGACGACAGCCCGCTCGCCCGGTGGGACGCCGGGCTCCAGGCCGCGATCGCCGAGCTCGAGCAGCACCAGCATGCGGCGGGCGGGCGCCGGCTCACCCGGCTGCTCGAGGAGACCGGGACGCTGCAGGGCAGCGGTGCCGATCAGCTCCGCGCGCTCACGCTGGGCTACCTCGGCGAGTGCCTGTTCCAGGAGGGCAACGCCGACGCCGCCATCCCGTTCATGAAGCAGGCGCTCGCCCTCGCGCGCACGAGCGGCGACGCCAGCGCGATGGCCGCGTACCTCGATAGCCTCTACGAGCTCCACCGCTACCTCGGCCGCGGCGCCGAGGCCGCGACCTTCGCCGAGCAGCTCGCCACCGTGTTCGCGATGACCGGCCGCGACGTCGAGGCGCGCCGGCTCCACCAGCGGGCGGTGCTGGCACGCGCGGGCGAGCCCCGCAACCGCGTGGTCGCGACGCTCGAGGATGGCACCACGCTCGAGCTCGACGAGGTCGCCGCGATCACCGGGCGGATCCGGTTCTCGTTCCAGCGTGATCGCGTCGCGCTGCGCAAGGCGAACACGCTCGTCGAGCAGGGCGAGGTCGCGGGGGCCGAGGGTCGGTACGCCGAGGCGCTCGCACTGTTTCGCGCCGCGGCGGAGGCCGATCGGCACTTCCCGCATCCCCGCTACCAGGAGGGCTTCACGCTGCTGCTGCTGCGTCGCTACGAGGAAGCCGTGGCCGCGTTCCGCGCCACCGAGCAGCTCGCGCCGGGCTGGTTCCACTGCCGCGCCGACCGGTGGCTCGCCGGCGAGCTCGCGGCCGGGCGCCTCGAGCACGACGTGTTCGAGGCGCTGCGCGAGCTCGAGGATGGGCGGCTCGCCCCCGAGGCGAAGCTCGAGCTTGCCGACCGCATGATCGCGCGGACCGCGCTGCCGAACCTCTACCTCGAGCGCGGCCGCCAGCTCGCGCGCCTCGGGCGCGCCGACGAGGCGCGGAGCTGCCTGCAGGACGGTCTCACCCGGGACCCAGAGCCCGACGTGCGCACGCGCCTCCTCGTCCAGCTCGCCGTCCTCACCGCCGATCCCACCGCCTCGGCCGCGCTGTTCGAGGAGGCGGTCCGGATCGACGGCAACCTCGTCGCCGCTGCCACCGCCCGGCTCGCCCTGCGCCAGCGCTGAGCACCCGGGCGCGGGCCCGGCGGCACACCGCCCGACCGCTGGGCTCGACCGCACCGGGGAAACGTCTCATCGCGACCGGGCACGTGGCGTGCAATCTGGCGCTGGAGGCCATGCGCTATCACGCTCTCGCCGCGGATTACGACGGTACGCTCGCTCACCATGGCGTGATCGAAGACGACACGTGGGCCGCCCTCCGGAAGCTCCGGGAGTCGGGCCGCAAGCTCATCATGGTCACCGGTCGCGAGCTCGACGAGTTGCTCGCGATCCTGCGAGGCGATGTCGAGGTCTTCGACCGGATCGTCGCGGAGAACGGCGCGGTGCTCTACCGGCCGTCGACCAAGCAGGTCCGCACGCTCGCCGAGCCGCCGCCGGCCGCCTTCATCGACGAGCTGCGCCGGCGCGGCGTCGATCGCGTCGCCGCCGGTCGCGTGGTCGTGGCGACCTGGGAGCCGCACGAGGACACCGTCCTCCGCGTCATCAAAGAGCTCGGCCTCGAGCTCCAGGTGGTGTTCAACAAGGGCGCCGTGATGGTCCTGCCGAGCGGCATCAACAAGGCGACGGGGCTGCAGTGCGCGCTCCGCGAGCTCGGGCTGTCGCCGCACAATGTCGTCGGCATCGGCGATGCCGAGAACGATCACGCCCTGCTCGCCGCGTGCGAGTGCGCGGTCGCGGTCGCCAACGCCCTGCCCGCGCTCAAGGACAAGGCCGACGTCCTGACGCGCAGCTCGCACGGGCAGGGGGTCAGCGAGTTGATCGGGCACCTCCTCCGGGACGACCTCGCTGCCGCGGCGCCACGGCTGACGCGCCACCACGTGCTGATCGGCCACAGCGAAGGTCGCGAGATCTCCGTCGACCCCTACGCCGCCAACATCCTGGTGTGCGGCACGTCGGGCAGCGGCAAGTCGACGCTGGCGACCGGCATCCTCGAGCGCCTCGGCGCCGCCGGCTACCAGTTCGCGATCCTCGATCCCGAGGGTGACTTCACCGAGTTCGAGGACGGGGTCGTGCTCGGTGGGCCGCAGCGCGTGCCGCTGGTCGAGGAGATCGTCGACGTCCTCCGCGATCCGTCCAACCTCGTGATCAACATGCTCGGCGTCGCGCTCGAGCATCGACCCGAGTTCTTCGTCAAGCTGATGCCCGCGATCGCGGATCTCCGCACGCGCACCGGCCGGCCGCACTGGCTCGTCGTCGACGAG
>JALZOI010000498.1 GCA_030857245.1 Myxococcota bacterium | reverse complement strand
CGCCGCGTCGGCACCCGCCGTCTCGTCGACATCACCCGGGCCCTCGACGCCTCCAGCCCCATCGACGCCATCGGCACCGCCGGGCCCGTTCGCCCCACCGATGCCGCCGGGTCCGCCGGGTCCGCCGATCGAGCTCATGCCTGGCCTCGACGCAAGATACCAGCGTTGCGAGATGCGGTGCACATGTTGAGAGGGCGTATCGGCCAGCACTTCGGCGGGATGCGTGGCAAATTCTCCAGTGATGAGGCTCTCTTCGCTCCTGGTCATCGCCGTCCTCGGTTGCAGCGGCGGGACCCGCGCACCCACCCAGCCGTCCGGCGCCACCACCGTGGCGGCCTACGCGGCGACCCGCTGGCTGCCCGCGCGGCCGAGCTACGTCGTCGCCGCGCGGACCGTGCGTGACGCCCAGCAGGGGCTGCGGGACCTCGTCGACGCAGCGGGCCTGGTCGCCGGGTTCGACGCCGCCGAGGTCTCCGCCGAGCTCCGGGCGCTGATCCTCGTCGACCCGCTGTCCACCTCGGAGGTCGCGAACCTCGGCGTCGATCTCGACGGCGGCTTCGCGATGTTCTCCGAGGGCATCAACCCGACGTTCGTCGTCCACCTGTCCTCGCCGCCGCAGTTCGCCGCGTTCATGGAGCAGCAGACGCACCTCAAGACCCAGTCCGTGGTCGAGGACGGCGTCGAGGTGTTCACGTCGCCGCTGCCCGGCAACGTCCGGATCAGCTGGGCCGTCGCCGACGCGTGGCTGTGGGTCCACCTCGCGCTGCCGAACGTGCCGGATGACGGCACCACGTGGTTCGCGGCGAGCCGCCGTCCCGGCGCCCCGACCTGGCAGGCGGACTGGCAGTGGGCGCAGGGGCAGGGGCAGCCCGGCCTCGTGGGCTTCGTGCAGCTCCGCAGCTTCCTCCAGCAGCTCACGGCCCGGGCGCCCCACTCGCGCATCAAGCGCGAGCTTCAGGGGCCCGACGCGGCGGCGTGCGTGCGGCTCCTCGATCCGGTGGCGCGCGCCTCGCTCGTCTTCGACGGCAGTCCGCAGGAGGTCAGCGCGCGCCTCGCGTTCGACCTCGGACCCGCCGCCGCGGCGATCAGCCGCGCGAGCCTGCCGGTCCCCGAAGGCTGGGCGGCAGCGACCGCGCAGGTCCCGCTCGCCGCGCAGTGGAACCTCGACCTCGCGGCGGTCCGCACCGTCATCGACCCGTGTGCCCGCGCGCTCGACGTCGACCTCGCGCGCGCGGAGCAGCTCGGCGTGCGCGCCGGTCGCGCGTTCCTGCGGACCTTCGACCCCGACGAGCGCTCGGGCTCCGGCGCGGTCGCCCTCGACCTCGCGCACAAGCGGTTCTTCGCGTCGCAGCTCGACAACATCCCGCTGCGCAGCGCCCTCGAGCGCAAGCGCCAGTTCGGCCCGCACGCCGGCCGCTCGCTCGCGATCCCGATGTTCCTCACGATCGACTACGTGCTCACCGACGCGCTCGCGCTGGCCGCGGTCGGCGACGGGCTGCTGACCGCGATCGTCGGGACGGGCGGCGGCGCACCGGGCCCGGTGTTCGCCGTCGACGTCCAGCCGCTGGGCCTCACGGCGGAGGCGTGGACCGGGCTCTTCGAGCTCGCCGGGATCCGCAGCCCGAAGCGCGTCGCCGAGCGACTGCTGCGCTGGCGTGCCGCCCGCCTCGCCTTGACCGTGGACGGCAGCCGCCTGGTGCTCACCGCCGCCGGCACCCGCCGATGACCCGTGGTACGGTGCGCGGCGTGGCGAGTGGCCCCGTCGTTCGGTTACGCGATGTCACGAAGAGCTACGGCGTGGGCGCGGCGCGCAGCCAGGTGCTGCGCGGCGTCAGCTTCGACGTCGAGCCCGGCGAGTTCGTCGCTCTCGTCGGCCAGTCGGGCTCCGGCAAGTCGACGCTCCTCAACATCATCGGCGGTCTCGACCATCCCGACGAGGGCGAAGTCGAGGTCCTCGGCATCGACACGCTGAAGGCCGGCGACAGCAAGCGGGCCAAGCTCCGCAACCAGTCGATCGGCTTCGTGTTCCAGGCGTTCAACCTGATGGACCACCTGACGTGCCTGCAGAACGTCACGATCCCCGCGACGTTCGCGCACGACGCGAAGGACATCGAGGGGCGCGGCCGCGAGGCGCTGCGCCGGGTCGGACTCTCCGACTTCGCGAAGCGCCATCCCGCCGAGCTGTCGGGCGGGCAGAAGCAGCGCGTCGCGATCGCGCGGGCGCTGTTCGGCGCGCCGACCCTGCTGCTGTGTGACGAGCCGACCGGCAACCTCGACTCCGAGACCGGCAAGGGCGTGATCGACTTCTTCCGCGAGCTCAACGCGAAGGACGGCGTGACCCTGCTGATCGTCACCCACGAGCGCCGGGTGTCGAGCATCGCGAAGCGCGTGATCGCGATGCGCGATGGCATGATCGTCGAGACCTCCGACGAGGCGCTCGCCGCCGCGCACGGGGGCGGCCCGACATGACCGGCGCCCGGATCGCGAACCCACCACGTCGAGGGAAGTCCCAGCGATGATGCCCGCCAAGAACCTCGTGCGCACGGTGGTCGCCAACACCCTGCGCAGCCCCCGCCACTTCATCCTGTCGGCCTTCGGGATCGTGATCGGGATCGGTGCGTTCGTGCTGTTCCTCGCGCTGACCCAGCGCGCCGGCATGGTCCTCGAGAAGGTGTTCCCCGTCGAGGAGGTCCGCGTCGTGGCCCCGAGCGTTTCGCTGCTCGGCAAGGATGCGAGCAAGCGGCTCGATGACACGACGGTCGACACGATCCGCGCACGCCGCGAGGTCAAGAGCGCGATCCCGCGGCTCAGCCTCGCGTTCCCGGCCGCCGGGCGCGGCGTGTTCGAGGGCGCGGATCTCAAGTTCGAGGTCGGCGGGTTCGCCGATGGCGTCGATCCGAGCTTCGTCGACGATGACGAGCGGATTCGTGAGCTGTTCAAGGACTGGGACGCGGTGACGAACGATCCGAACCGCGTCGCGTGCGTGCCGCCGCTGCCGGATCCGGATGACGACGTGATCCACTCGCCCGGGGCTCCGCCTGGCTCGCGGAAGAAGCGCGATAGCGCCTGGGGGCCGACCGCGGGCGCGAACGGCACCGCGACGCCGGCGCCGGCGCCGATGCCCGGTAGTGCGAGCATTGCGAGCGCGCCGGGATCGGGTTCCGATTCGGGATCGGGTTCCGATTCGGGATCGGGATCGGGATCGGCTTCGGGATCGGGTTCGGTTTCGGGATCGGGGTCGGGATCGGCTTCGGTCACGGACCCGGCCGCCGGCTCGGCCACCGGCACCGCCGTCGTCGTTCAGCAGACGCCGCCCGGCAAGTACTACAACCCGTGCCCCACGCCGGAGCGCTACTACTGCGACGAGGGCGAGCGGATGTGCAAGCACCGCGTGCCGGTCGTGCTGTCGGCGACGGTTGTCGAGCTCTACAACAACCAGTTCGCGAAGTCGCATGGCATGCCCATGGCCGACAAGGACCTCGTGAACCTCCTGATCCAGCAGCGCGGGCTGTCGGCGATGCGGTTCTCGATCGGGCTCGGCAACACGACGATCGCTGGCGGCTCGAAGATGTCGAACACGCGGCCGCGTCGCGTCGAGGCGGTGATCGTCGGCGTCTCGAAGCGCGCGATGCCCGTCGGCGTGACGATGCCGATCGAGTACATCAAGCGCTGGAACGCGGAGTACCTCGGGCCCGAGGCGGCCTCGGCCTACTCGGCGATCATCGTGACGCTGAAGGACCAGCAGCAGCTCGCGCCGTTCAGCCAGTGGTTGATCGACGAGCAGGGGCTGCGCCTCGACGACAACATCGGCGAGCGGTTCGCCACGGTCGTGTTCGTGATCCGGCTGCTGTTCCTCATCATCTCGGTCGCGATCCTCGTGATCGCGGTCATCAACATCGGCCACAACTTCTTCATCCAGGTCTCGGAGCGCCGGCGCGAGATCGGGATCATGCGAGCGGTCGGCGCGACCGAGGGTGACGTCCAGCTGATCGTGCTCGGCGAGGCGGCGGTGATCGGCATCGTCGGCGGCCTGCTCGGCATCGGGCTGGCGGTGGGGATCGGCACGATCTGGAACGCCTACGCGGCGGCCAACATCCCGCGGTTCCCCTTCAAGCCGACGTCCTGGTTCGAGTTCCAGACGTGGATCTGGGCGAGTGCGCTCGGGTTTTCGACGCTGTTCTGCATCCTCGGCGGGTACTTGCCCGCCCGGCGCGCCGCCAAGATGGAACCGGCGCAGGCTCTCGCGCAGAATTAACACCTACCCATGCGGCAGGTGTTGTACGACAGCGCGGGCCCCTGGGTGGACCGCGGCCCGGATGCCCGCTCCGGCGGGTGTGGGGAGATCAAAACTGCTTGTGGCCCAAGGATTCGATTTCAGATAGGGTCCAACCTCTTAGCGCCCCTCATTTCGGCGCCTTGGATGCACGCACCGTGAAGAAGCCGGCGCCCTTCGGCAAGTACTACCTGCTCGAGCGGATCAACGTCGGCGGCATGGCCGAGGTGTTCCGCGCGAAGGCCTTTGGCGTCGAGGGCTTCGAGCGCCTCGTCGCGGTGAAGCGCATCCTGCCGAACATCGCGGAGGACAAAGAGTTCATCCGCATGTTCATCGAGGAGGCGAAGCTCTCCGTCCAGCTGAACCACGCGAACATCGCCCAGATCTTCGATCTCGGCGTCGTCGACGGCGCGTACTACATCGCGCTCGAGCACGTGCACGGCCGCGACCTCCGCGGCATCTTCGATCGCTGCCGCCAGCTCGGCGAGGCGATGCCGGTCTCGCAGGCGTGCTTCATGGTCATGAAGGTCTGCGAAGGCCTCGACTACGCGCACAACAAGCGCGACCAGGCCGGCCGCGAGATCTCGCTCGTCCACCGCGACGTCAGCCCGCAGAACGTCCTGATCTCCTTCGAAGGCGAGGTCAAGATCATCGACTTCGGGATCGCGAAGGCGGCGGGCAAGGGCAGCAAGACCCAGGCAGGCATCCTCAAGGGCAAGTTCGGCTACATGTCCCCCGAGCAGGTGCGCGGCCTGCCGGTCGATCGCCGCAGCGACGTGTTCTCGTGCGGCATCGTGCTCTACGAGCTGCTGACCGGCGAGCGGCTGTTCGTCGGCGAGAGCGACTTCTCGACGCTCGAGAAGGTCCGCAACGTCGAGATCCTCCCGCCGTCGACGTACAACCGCAAGATCCCCGACGAGCTCGAGCGCATCGTGCTCAAGGCGCTCGCGAAGGACGTCGAGGATCGCTACCAGAACGCGATCGATCTGCACGACGAGCTGCAGGCCTTCGTCTACACCGCCGGCGAGTTCTACTCGCGCAAGGATCTCGCGGGGTGGATGAAGAAGACCTTCGGTCGCGAGATCGAGGAAGAGACCGCGAAGCTCGAGACCTATCGCCAGCTCAAGGCGCCGACCGCCGAGCAGCCCGTCGTGGCGCGGACGTCGACCGGCAGCCGACCGCCGGCACATACGCCGGCGCCGTCGTCGCGGCGCTCGACGCAGAGCATGGCGTCGCTCGGCACCAAGCCGCCGCCCCCGCCCACCCGCGTCTCGCAGCAGCTCCCGGTCGTCCAGCCCGGTGCGACCGCGAAGGCGCGCAGCGAGGAGTCGGGTGACCTCGCCTGGGACGACGACGAGCTCGAGACCCAGATCTACGACAACCCCGACGACGATCCGCGGAACCAGCAGCCACGGCCGGCGGGCGCTCGCGCGAGCAAGCCGCTGCCGCTGCAGGCCCCGGTGACCCCGGCGCCCTCGCATGCCGTCGCGGCCGCCGCCGCTG
>JALZOI010000065.1 GCA_030857245.1 Myxococcota bacterium | reverse complement strand
GATCAGGCGCGTGCGCCGTGGCGGTGCGCGGCCGCGGACGGGCCGAGGCTCGCCGACGAGACGCTGACGATCGGCGAGCACGCGTGGCAGCTCGCGGACCACACGGTGAGGCGCGAGGGTGCTGGCGCGATCACGATCGGCGTGATCGCGGATGCCGGCGGGGCGGCGGCACCGACGATGGCGGCGCTGGGCCGGCTCCGCGCGAAGCTCGCGGAGGTCGACCTCGTGATCTCGCTCGGCGGCATGGGCTCGACACAGGCCGAGCTCGAGGCCACGCTCGGCGCCCTCGCGGATCGGGCACCCTGGCCCATCGTCGCGGTGCCCGGTGATCTGGAGTCCGCGGCGGACCAGGTCGCGGCGATCGCCGCGCTGCGCGCGAAGGGGCAGATCGTGATCGATGGCCGCCTCGCACGCCGGATCGAGCTCCCCGGCGTGACGATCGCGACGCTCCCGGGCTCGGCCTTCGAGAGCCGCCTCGTCGCCGGCGGCGATGGTTGCGGCTACCGTGCTGCTGACGTCGAGCGGCTCCTGACCGAGCTCACGCCGCGACCGGGGGTGCGGGTGCTCGCCTCCGCCGAGGCGCCGCGGATCACGGTCGAGGGCGAACCGGCCGGCGAGCTGGGCCTGGTGCCGGGAGCGAGCCAGGAGATCGACGTGGCCCTCCACGGACCCGTCAGCGAAGCGGCCTCGCCGGCCCGCGCCGGCACACGCGACGGCAGGGCCACGCCGCTGTCACCTGGGACCGCCGACGCGACGATCCGGTTGCCCGGGCCGCGCGCCTCGACGAGCGCCGGGTTGCTGACGATCACCGGCCGCGCATGGCGCTGGAGACCGATCGCCGACATCGACTGACGGCGGTATGCTCGGCCGCCGTGGCCTCGACACCCGCCCAGCGCTTCGTCTGTCCGCGCTGTCGGACGTCGTATGATCAGGCGAGTCGGTTCTGTCGCGAGTGCGGCGCCGACATGACGCGGGCGAGCGCGCTCGACGCGGCCGGCATGGATCCTGGTGTCCCGGATCCGGCGACGGATGCAGCCGCGTCGATCGACCGCCGGCTGTCAGACTCGAACCAGGCGTGGCTCGGCAAGATCGTCGACGGGCGCTACCGCGTGCTCGAAGTGATCGGCCGCGGGGGCATGGGCGTCGTGTATCGCGTCGAGCATCTGCGGATGGGCAAGGTCGCGGCGATGAAGGTGCTACATCGCGACCTCGCGCATGATCCGGAGGTCGTGCAGCGCTTCGAGCGCGAGGCGGCGGCGGTGTCGCGCCTGCACCACCCGCACACCGTTCAGGTCTTCGACTTCGGCACCGCGCAGGGCGCGCTCTACCTGATCATGGAGTACGTCCGCGGTCAGGACCTCGCGCGGATCATCGAGCGCGACGGGCCGATGCCGTGGTCGCGAGCGGCGCCGCTGCTCGCGCAGATCTGTGGCGCGCTCCAGGAAGCGCACGAGCTCGGGATCGTGCACCGCGATCTCAAGCCCGAGAACGTGCTGATCACGCGATCGACCGCCGGCCGCGACTACGCGAAGGTCCTCGACTTCGGCCTCGCGAAGCTCGACCAGCGGACCGCGCCGGCGCGCGAGACCGAGCGGCAGCAGATCGTCGGCACGCCGTACTTCATGTCGCCCGAACAGATCCGCGGCGACGACGTCGACGCGCGCAGCGACATCTACTCGTTCGGCGCGCTGATGTTCGAGCTGATGACCGGGCAGCACCTCTACTCGGGCTCGACGGCGGTCGGCGTGCTGACGAAGCACCTCACCGCGGAGCCCGACGCGCTGTCGACGCGCGCGCCGAAGCTCGGGGTGCCGCACGCGGTCGACCAGCTGTGTCGCAAGGCGCTGGCGCGCGACCCGGGTCAGCGCTGGCAGAGTGCCGCGCAGCTCGGCGAAGCGATCGAGGAGATCTACCGCGACACCGTCGGCGAGGCCTCGGGGCCGCGATCGGTCTCGCGCCCGCTCGGTGGCGGCTCGCTGTTTCTCGCGGGCGAGGACAGCACGAGCGAGATCCGGCTGCGCCGCTCGGACATCGACGCGTTCGAGTCGAGCATCCGGCGGCGCCGCGTCCTCGTGTGGCTCGTGACGGTGCTGCTGGCGCTCGGCGTCGCCGGCTCCACGGCCTGGTACTTCATGATGCGCGTGCCGCCGACGCTGAGCTTCGAGCAAGAACCGAACGACGAGCTCCACCAGGGCAACCGCATCGCCGCCGGCACGCCGGTCAGCGGCTATCTCGGCAAGCGCCGCGCCGCGAACGAGGGCGATCGCGACGCCT
The DNA here is from genome assembly GCA_030857245.1 of Myxococcota bacterium. Lineage (GTDB taxonomy): Bacteria > Myxococcota_A > Polyangia > Haliangiales > Haliangiaceae > JABFXX01. The sequence continues at coordinate 16,383 of JALZOI010000065.1, read as the reverse complement.
ATCTCGTCGACTGGCCGCAGGGCAGCCGCCGCGTCGTCAGCGTGAAGGTCACCGCACCGCCGAACATCGACGTCATGCTCTCGATCAGCTCGGAGCAAGGCCTGCACGGCGTGAGCGTCGACGAGGTCGGGGTGGGGCAGACCGAAGTGGTGCACCGGCGCGTGATCGTCGGGCCGCTGCTCGTCACGGTCGGGCAGGTCCTCGGCAAGGACCAGCGGCTGCCGACGGAGAACGTCTCGGACCCGTACACGCTCGAGGTCACCGAGGAGATGCTGGACGCCGGCGAGACCGAGCCGAACGGGATCGCCGCCGACGCGAACCCGCTGCGTCCGACGCACGAGCTCCGCGGCTACCTCGATAGCCGCACCGACATCGACCTGCTGCGGTGGACGGGCCCGAGCGGCGAGCACATCGTCGTCGTGCGCGCGGACGGGGTCCCGCTGCAGTGGCGGACCAGCGATGGCAAGGCGCGGACGCCCGGGGAGGCCCGGGTCGAGCTCCAGCCAGGCGAGCTGATCCGGATCGAGCGCACCGATCGGGATGCCGGCGCGGGCAAGCAGGAGCTCGCCGGCCGCGACGCTCCGTGGTCGATCGTCGTCGTGCGCTAGCCCGGGCACGTTACTGTCGCGCGGTGAGGCGCTCGCTGTTGATCGTGCTGCTCGTCGCCGGCTGTGGCGACAACGTGTCGACCTGCCCGGGGACGCCCGTGCCGTTCGGCGACGGCGATCCGGACGGGCACCCGCTACCGCTGGCGGCGGCCGCCAGCGAGGCGCGGGCCGGGCGCGTACGGGCGGAGGATCTGCCGGTCGTGCCATCGCGCCTGGTGACGTGGTCGGCAGGCGACTTCGTGCTCGCCAACGATCGCGTCGCGCTGGTGATCGAGGATGCGGGCGACAGCGACCTCTACGATCCCTGGGGCGGTCGGCCCGTCGGGCTCGCGCGCGTGCAGGCCGGGCGCATGGTCGATCCCAACAACTTCGGCGAGCTGTTCCTGATGACGGGGCGCTCGACGATCATCACCGAGCGGGTCAGCGTGATCGCGGACGGCAGTGATGGTGGGCCTGCGATCGTGCGCACCCGTGGCCGGCTCCATCCCCTGCCCTTCCTCGAGCCGCTGATCGCCGCCGTGTTCGCGGAGCCGTGGACCGACATCGAGGCGGCGATCGACTACGAGCTCGCGCCGGGCGCCGAGCACGTCGACGTGCGCTACCGGTTCACGTCGGCGCGCGGCATCGAGAAGGAGCTGCCGAGCGTGATGCACGCGCTGATGTACACGAAGCGGACGCCGGCGTTCGTGCCGGGCGCCGGCTTCGACGACCAGCTCACCGGCGCTCCCTACCTCGCGTTGATCGACGATCAGGCGACGAGCTGGGCGTACCTGCCCGGCGAGGGCAGGTTCGGCTCGTCGCTCGCGGCGTCGGGGTTCCTCGGCGCGTTCGCGACGGGGTTCACGATGCCGGCGTGCGGGACGCTCGAACGGATCCACGCCCAGCTCGTGATCGGCGGGCCGGGGGTCGACGGCATCGTGGCGGCGGTCGCGCGCACCCGCGGCGAGAGTCTGCGCGTGATCGAGGGCACGGTGACCCGGACGTCGGCCGCCGGCGCGGTGCCGGTCGCCGGCGCGCACGTGCATGCGATCGGCTCCGATGGGAAGTACCTGACGCGCGCGACCACCGACGAGACCGGCGCGTTCACCGTCCACGTCGCGCCGACGGCGGACGTCCGCCTCGACGCGTTCGTGGCCGGCGAGCCGCTCGGCAGCGGCACGGCCGGCACCGGGACCGGCCCCGTCGCGATCGCGTTGCCGGCGACCGGCTCGGTCCACGTGATCGCGACCGAGGCTGGCGTGGGTGTGCCGGTGCGCGTGCAGATTCGTCCGGGCGCCGGACAGTCGATGGTGGAAGGCGTGCCGGCGCATTACGGCGAGGCGCGGCTCCCGGGCGGGCGACTCCACGTGGCCTTCGCGGTCACGGGCGAGATCACGTTGCCGGTGCCGCCGGGCACCTGGGAGGTCATCGTGTCCCGAGGCTACGAGTACGAGCTGGTCCGCACGGAGGTCACGGTCACCTCCGGTGCGTCCGTCGTGGTGCCCGCTGCCCTCGAACGGTCCGTCGACACCACCGGCGTGCAGTGCGCCGACTTCCACATCCACACCTGGCGGTCCAATGACTCGGGCGACGACGCGCTGCGCAAGGTGGCGCAGGCGGTCGCCGACGGGCTGGAGCTACCGGTGCGCTCCGAACACGAGTACGTCGCCGACTTCAGCGCCGAGATCGCCGCGCTCCAGCTCGCGCCGTTCGCCGCGGGGTTCGGCTCGATCGAGCTGACGTCGTTCGAGGCGTGGGGACACATGGGCGTGTTCCCGCTCGTCCCGGATGCGAGCCGCCCCAACGCCGGCGCGCCGCGCTGGCAGACGTACCCCACCGCCGACGAGCCGGAGACCGCGTTCGAGCTGCTGGCACCGCCGGCGGTGTTCGATGCCGTGCGAGCGCGCCCCGAGCAGCCGGTCGTGATCATCAACCACCCGCGCGGCGGCGCGAACTACTTCGATCACGTCGGCTTCGACCCGGCGACCGGGCTCGTCGACAGCACGGCGGACTGGGACACCCGGTTCACGCTCGTGGAGGTGCTCAACGACGCGAGCTGGGTCGACAAGCGCCGGAGCGACGTCGAGGACTGGCTCGGGCTCCTGCGCGCGGGCCGCAAGGTGTTCGCGGTCGGCTCGTCGGACAGCCACGACCTCGCCGGGACGCCGGTCGGCTATCCGCGGACGTGCATCGCCGTCGGCACCGATGACCCGCGGCAGCTCACGAAGGAGCACGTCCGCGACCAGCTGGCCGCCGGGCACTCGACCGTCTCGGGAGGTGTCTACGTCAGCGCGACGCTCGGCACGGCACGTCCGGGCGACACCACGACGGGTGCCGGCAACCCGATGATGATGGACGTCGTGGTGCGCGCCGCGACGTGGATCGACGTCGACGCGATCGAGATCGTGGTCGACGGGCAGACGATGGATACCATCCCGATCATGCCGGCGGATGCCGATCCGCTCGATGCCACGGTGCGCTGGCGCGGCTCGATCCCCGTGCAGAGCGCGGCGACCGGCGGCTTCGTGGTGGTCGCCGCGTTCGGCGACCGGACGCTCGAGCCGGTCCACCCCGGGCGCAAGCCGTTCGGGATGACGAACCCGATCTTCGTCGTGCCCTGAACCGCGGCTACTGCGCCAGCGTCGCGACTTCGGCGGCGCTCAGCGCGCGATCGTAGAGCCGGATGTCATCGATCCAGCCGTCGAAGAAGGACTCCACGACGCCCACGTTCACGTCGCAACCGATCCGGACATCGGAGGCGCCATGCGGCGCGGCGGTGGATGCGATCGTGTCCCGGAGGACACCATCGAGGTACAGCGTCATCGCGGTACCGTCGTAGGTCGCCGCGACGTGGTGCCACAGGTCCGGGGGCGTGCTGCCTGCCGACAACCCCCGCGGCTCGATGGCGGCGTACCAGATCCCGTCATCCGCCCGCCACAGCTCGTACGAGTTGGCGATGGTATTCGGCGGATCGATCGGCCGACCGATGAAGGTCATGTGGGCGTCGATCCGGGGCCGGACCCACGCGGCGACGGTGAAGACGGCGGGTCGGAACGCCGGGGCGTCCGCGAGCACGATGCAGTTCCCGCGGGTGAACCGGGCCGCGAGACCCTGCCGCCCCGGCTCGAAGGTCGGGCAGCTGGTGCAGGTGCTCTGATGCGCGAAGCGCGACGCGTCCCCGAGCGGGTCGGGACCGTCGAAGTCGAGCGAGAGCATCACCGACCGATCGACGATCGCGTCGGTCCCGGTGGGGCTCGCGTCGATCGCGTCGCTCTCGGCGCTCTCGGCGGCCGCGTCCGTCCCGATGCTGGTGAACGACAGCCGACCGCAAGCGGCGGTGCACGCCACGAGTGCGAGCCAGCGGAGCATCCCCCCATCATGCGCCGGTGGCGACGGCGGCGTCCAGCGCGCGGGATCCACCCGGCGACGGTGCGGCGGCCCCCGTCGAACCGGCCGCCATGCAGCCCGTCATGCGCCCGGGCCGAGCGGGAGGGGTGGACGCCTACGTGTGGGCGCTGCGCCCCGTTCGCGACGCTGGCGCGCGGTGTCGACGATCGATTCGCCGTCCCTTGCCAGTGTGCGCGGCGGAGCGGTATGACGCCGGCATCATGATCAAGCGTCCGAAGATCGCAATCATCGGCGCCGGCGGCAACGTCGGTGCCGCCGTCGCTCAGTGGGCCGTCGCCAAGGAGCTCGGCGACCTCGTGCTCATCGACCTCAAGGTGGGTCCCGCCGAAGGCCGCGCGCTCGATCTCACGCAGTGCGGCCCCTGGGAGGGCTTCACCAACACGTACGTGGCCAGCGACAAGGCCGAGGCGATGGCCGGTGCCGACGTCGTCGTGATGACGGCCGGCGTGCCGCGCAAGCCCGGCCAGTCGCGCGAGGAGCTCATCAACATCAACGCCGGGATCGTCAAGGGCATCTGCGGCGACGTGAAGAAGTACGCACCGGACGCGATCCTGATCGTCGTCTCGAACCCGCTCGACGCGATGGTGTTCGTCGCGAAGCAGGTCACGGGCTTCCCGCGCGAGCGCGTGATCGGCTCGGCCGGCGTGCTCGACAGCGCGCGGTTCCGCACGTACCTCGCACTCGCCGCCGGCGTCAGTGTCGAGGACGTCCAGGCGATCGTGCTCGGCGCTCACACCGACAAGGACATGGTCCCGATCACGTCGACCGCGATGATCGGCAACGTGCCCGTCGCGAAGTTCCTGTCGCCCGAGCAGCTCACCGAGGTCGTCGAGAACACCAAGAAGGGCGGCGCGACGCTGACCGGCCTGATCGGCACGAGCGCGTGGCTCGCGCCCGGCGCCGGGACGTGCCTCATGGTCGAGGCGATCGTCCGCAACCAGGGCCGCATCCTGCCCTGCTCGGTCGAGCTCAACGGCGAGTTCGGCGTCAAGGGCGCCTTCGTCGGCGTGCCCGTCAAGCTGACGGCCAAGGGCGCCGAGTCGGTGCACGAGTTCGAGCTGTCGGCCGCGGAGAAGGAGGCGTTCGGCAAGTCGGTCGCCGCTAACACCGAGCTGATGAACATCGCGCGCGGCTTCCTCGGCTGAGCGAGGCCTCGCCCGCGGTCACGCGCCGGCTAGCTGGAGCTGGCGACGCGGGCGCGCAGGTCGGCGACGGCCTTCTGCCACTCGGGGTCGCCGTCCCACAGCTCGGCGAGCTCGGAGTCCTTGCCGGTCACGCGATCGATCGCGTCGAGCGCGCTCGCGATGAGCTCGGGAGTCAGCGGGATCGGGTGGACCTTGACCCACGCATCGAGCTCCTCGCTGTACGCGTCGCGCTTGCCGCCGGCACCCCGGAGCCGCGCGACGACCTCGCAGGCCGCGAGCGCCTCGCACCCATCATCGACGTCGAGGTAGTCGTCGCCGGCCTCGTGGGTGGCCGCGATCGCGGCCTCCACGACCGACAGGTCATGGACCTCGACGAGGTCTGCGATCCAGTCGCAGGCCGCGTCGTTCTCGAACGTGTCGGGTCCCCAGGCCCCCATGGCTCAGGACGCCATCTTGGCCTTGAGGCCTGCGTCGAGGGCGTCGAGGAACTGCTCGGTCGTCAGCCACGGGGCCTTCGGATCGATGAGCACCGCGAGGTCCTTCGTCATCTTGCCCGACTCGACGGTCTCGACGCAGACCTTCTCGAGCGCGTCGGCGAAGTTGACGACGTCGGGCGTGTTGTCGAACTGACCGCGGTACTTGAGACCCTGCGTCCACGCGAAGATCGACGCGATCGGGTTCGTCGACGTCGGCCGGCCCTTCTGGTGCTCGCGGTAGTGGCGCGTCACCGTGCCGTGCGCAGCCTCGGCCTCGACCGTCTTGCCGTCCGGCGTGAGCAGCACGGAGGTCATCAGGCCGAGCGAGCCGAAGCCCTGCGCGACCGAGTCCGACTGGACGTCGCCGTCGTAGTTCTTGCAGGCCCAGACGAACCCGCCGTCCCACTTCATCGCGGCCGCCACCATGTCGTCGATCAGGCGGTGCTCGTACACGATGTTGGCGGCCTTGAACTTGTCCGCGAACTCCTCGTCGAACACCTGCTGGAACAGATCCTTGAAGCGACCGTCGTACTTCTTGAGGATCGTGTTCTTGGTCGACAGGTAGAGCGGCCAGCCGCGGTTGAGCGCGTAGGTCATGCAGCTGCGCGCGAACCCGAGGATCGAGTCATCGAGGTTGTACATGCCGAGCGCGATGCCGGCCGCTGCGAAGTCGTAGACCTTGTGCTCGATCGGCTTGCCGCCGTCCTTCGGCGTGAACGTCATCGTCAGCGTGCCCGCGCCGGGGACGAGGAAGTCGGTGGCGCGATACTGGTCGCCGAACGCATGGCGACCGACCACGATCGGCCGGGTCCAGCCCGGGACGAGCCGCGGCACGTTCTTGCAGATGATCGGCTCGCGGAAGATCGTGCCGCCGATGATGTTGCGGATGGTGCCGTTCGGCGACTTCCACATCTCGTGGAGGTTGAACTCCTTCACGCGTGCTTCGTCGGGCGTGATCGTCGCGCACTTGACGGCGACGCCGAACTCCTTCGTCGCGTTCGCCGAGTCGATCGTGACCTGATCGCGCGTCGCGTCGCGGTGCTCGACCCCGAGGTCGAAGTACTTCAGATCGATCTCGAGGTACGGAAGGATCAGCTTGTCCTTGATGAACTTCCAGATGATGCGAGTCATCTCGTCGCCGTCCATCTCGACGACAGGGTTCTTCACCTTGATCTTCGTGGCCATGGTCGCGAGTTGTATCACGCGCGTGGCCTCACGCAGCATCAGCCGCGCTCGATGACGGCGAGCAGCCCGCCCGTGATCGCCGCGGTGATCACGGCCGCGCAGCACACAAGCGTGGGCGGCCGCAGCCAGCGTCGACCCGACCGCGGTCGCGCCTCGGCGATGGCGCCCGGTGCCGGGGGATCCACGGCGGACCGCCACCACCTGCGCCCGAGCCGGATCGATCGCGAGACCTCCATCCCCGGGAAGACGGCGCACCGCGGACCCGGTCGCGAGAAATCTCACGGGCGACTCGAGCGCGGGCGCGGCGGTCATGCCGCGACGGGCGCGCGCGAGCGCCGCCCGAGCAGCAGGCCGGCGGCCACGAGCAGCACGAACGCCGTCGCGAGACCTACCCCGGGACCGCTGGCGCACCCACCGCTCGCGAGCTCGTCGGCGTCGCCATCGGCGCGGCCTGCGCACGACGTGCGCTCGAGCTTGCGCCCCGTGACCGACTGCACCCACGAGATGACCTTGTCGACGCGCACGTAGACGCCGCCGTTGCCACACGCCGCGGCCGGGAGCGCGAGGCCGCGCGACACCACCCCGAGCAGCACGTGGCCGTCGCCCTCGCCGACATCGACGTAGACCGGTCCGCCCGAGTCGCCGAAGCAGCTGTCGACCCCGTGCCCGCCGGCGATGAACTCGCCGTGCGGCGCGATGCCCGGGTTGCAGGACGGATCGAGCGTGCACGTCGGATCGGTCACCGGCACCGTCGCCTGGTGGAGCCGGGTGTTCGCGTCCGGGAAGTCCAGGGAGGTCAGGCCGAAGCCGACCACCTGCACGGGTTGATCGCGCGCGAGGAGAGCGCGCGCGGTGCACGCGGAGGTCACGCGCCGCGGCTTGGCCGTGGTCGCGGGGTGATCCAGCATCAGCACGCCGATGTCGTAGCGTCGCTCCCAGTCGGGATAGGCCCGCGCCCACGCGACGCGGATCCGCTCGCCGCCCGCGCGGCCGTAGTCGATCGTGTCGATGATCACCTCGATCGGCTCGGCGTCGATGCAGTGGCCCGCGGTCAACACGACGTCGGGCGCGATCAGGGTGCCGGTGCACATGCCGCCACGCATGCGGACGGACACGACATCGGGCCAGCGCCCGCGCGGCACCGGAGAGCCGCCGACGATGTCGGGGTCCGCGTCGGCCGCGGCGGAGGAGCCGGGCGACAGCGCGAGCGAGAGCGATGAGAGGAGGATGACGGGGAGGACGACGTGAGCGAGGCGCTTCATGCGCGGCGCACTTCGCAACCGGCGCGCCAGCGAGCGGCGCTGCGATCTCGCGAGGTTGGCAGCACGCGTACGGCCGCTGGCCGGACGCTGTCCGAGCCCCGGCCAAGCGTCGGACGAGCGGGTCAGTCCTGCGCGGTGGCCGGCGCGGTCGCGTCACGCCGACGGCGGCGGCGCAGCAGCGCGAGGCCGAGCCCGAGCGTGACCAGCATCCCCGACCCGCCGCCGCCCGCCGTCGAGCACCCGCCGGTGATGTCGCCCGCGTCGCCGCCGGGGGCCGTCGGATCCGGCGTCTGGGGATCCGGGTTCGCCGGGTCGGGCGTGCCCGGCGTCGGCGCGGCGCTGCACAGGTCCTTCGAGACCGCCTTGCCGGCCGTCGTCTCGATCCACTGCACGAGCTTGTCGGTGCGGACGTAGATGCCGCCGCCGCCGCACGGGTTCGCCGCGTTCTCGACGCCGCGCGACACCGCGCCGATCACGACCGCACCCCGCGGGGTGTCGAGGTAGACCGGACCACCGGAGTCGCCGAAGCACGAGTCGCGGTTGTTGCCGCCCGCGACGAACTCGCCGCCCGGTGCGACCGCCGGCTGGCAGCCGTTGCCCGCCGTGCACTCCGGGTCGGTGACCTGCGTCGTGACCTCGTTGAGCAGCGTGTTCGGCGCGTTCCCCGCGACGTCCGTCGAGCCGAAGCCAACGAGGTGCACGGTCGGCTTGCTCGCGAACGCCGCGAACGTGCACGCCGTCCCGATCTTGCGCGGCGGCACCGATGTGATCGGCGTGGTCAGGACGATCACGGCGATGTCGTAGGTGGTCTCCCAGTTCGGGTACGCGGTGATGGTCTTGATCATCGACTGCGTGCCACCCGTGCTGTTGTAGTTCGTGGTGTTCGCGATGACGCGGGTCATGCCGGCGGCACAGTGGCCGGCGGTGAGGACGACGTCGGGCGCGATCAGCGTGCCGGTGCACGAGCCCTGGTTGCCGAGCACCGCGACGGCGTCGGGCCACTTGCCCGCCGGCGCCGCCGTCCCCCCGATCACGTCCACGATCCGGTCGAGCCGCTCCGGGGTCGTGGCGTCGGGACGGCCGGCGGTCTCCGCGTGCGCGGATCCGGCGAGGCTACCCAGGAGCGTGAGCGTGACGGCGAGGAGTCGCGACATGCTGGTCGCTCGAGCAACCGTCGTACCGTCGCGGGGTTGCGCATGTCCGGGCAGTCGACGGGCTCGACGCTGCGCAAGTCGTGCAAGGCCATGCGCGACGGAGCTGCCAAGTACCTGGATCTCGTCCGCGATCTCCAGATAGCGGAGGTGGGTGGCCGGGGTTTTGCCCCCTAGCTGGAGTCTCGGCTCGGTGCGTCAGGCGATCGCGAGGCCGAGCTTGCGACAGTTGTCGCGGTGGTGCTCGCGCATGCCGACGACGTCCACCGCGCGCGGGAACGGGATCGCGGCGGCGGCCGCGAAGTCGCGACGGGTGGCGGCGTCGATCAGCCGGTCGACGTACGCGAGATCGGCCTCGGCGATCGCGCGTGCCTCGGCGACCGCGAGCCGGCGCCCGTGACCCGGCACGACCTCGCGAACGCTGTCGCCGAGCCGCGCGAGCAAGCGGACGAGCGTCGCACGATACGCGGCGGCGTCATCGATGAACGGGATCTCGCACGGCGACAGGTGATCGCCCGGCAGCAGCAGCCCGAGCTCCTCCACGATCAGGCCGATGCCTTCGAAGCTGTGGCCGGCGAGCTCGAGCACGTGCAGCACGCTGCCGGCGAGCTCGACGCGATCCCCGTCGGCCAGCCCACGCCGCACCGCCGGCCAGCCATACCCGGCGCGCGGGACGTACCACCTCGAGTCGAACTCGCGGGCGTCCTCGAGGTAGCGCGCGGTCCGCGGATCCGTCGCCGTGATCGCGGCGTCGAGCGCCCGGCCAAGCCACACCGGCGCCGCCGGCAGCGCGGCGTGCCCCATCACGTGATCCCAGTGGCCATGCGTGAACGCGACGGCCTCGGCGTGTCCGCGCTCGCCCACGCGCGCGACGATCGCGTCGAGCTCGCGCGGGAAGTACGCAGGGTCGACGACGAGGCAGGCCGCGCGGTGCGACAGGATCGTGGTGTTGGTCTGCCAGATGCCGCTGGTGAGGACATCGACCTGCACGCCCGGAGCGTATGCTCGCCGCATGACCTCGTCCATCGCTCTCGATCGCGACGGCGCGATCGCCACGATCTGGCTCGATCGCGAAGCCAAGCGGAACGCGCTCGACGGCGAGCTGATGCGCGCCCTCGCCGCGGCGTTCGATGAGGTCGCCGATGATGCGGCGATCCGCGTCGTCGTGCTGCGCGGGCGCGGCAAGGTGTTCTCGAGCGGGATCGATCACTCACTCCTCATGCACGTGTTCCAGGAGAGCCAGCGCGCACCGTTCCTCCACGTGCATCACGGGCTCCAGGACACCTTCCATCGCATGACGCGGCTGCAGAAGCCGGTGATCGCGGCGCTTCATGGCGTCGCCGTCGGCATGGCGCTCGAGCTCGCCCTCGCGGCCGATCTGCGGATCGCGACCGCCGACTGCGTCATGGGGCTGCCCGAGATCGCCTTCGGCATCGTGCCCGATGTCGGCGGCACCACGAGGCTGGTGCGCACGGTCGGCGAGCCTCGCGCCCGCGAGCTGATCCTGACCGGCCGCCTGGTGCGCGCCCGCACCGCGATCGGCTACGGCCTCGTCCACGACATCGTCGCCGACGAGGACGCGCTCGCGCGCACGGTGCGGGCTCGCGCCGACGCGCTCGCGGCGCATCCGCCGGCCGCGGTCGGGCTGGCGAAGACGCTGTGCCAGCTGTCCGCGGACACCGACGCTGCAACGAGCTTCCGGATCGAAGGTGTCGTGCAGCAGGCGCTGCTCGCCCAGCCCGACCTCGCGACGCGGTTCGCCAGCGCCCTCGCCTTCATCAAGGCGCAGCTCGCCACGGCCGAATAGCCCCGGAGACGCCTCAGGAGGCTTCGCGCAGCCGATCCCGCGGCAGCCCTGCGCGCCGCGCCGACGCGCGCCCGCTCGGTGCGCGTCGGAGCCCCGGGTCGCGCGCGTGTCGGGGGCGTGCGCTATCGCCCCGGACAGACGCTGACGCTGCATTTCTCGCGGAAAGCTCGCCGGAATGGCTACCCGCGGGCTCCGCACGACGCGGGCACGGCCGGTGCAATCGGGTTCGTTCGTTCTTCTTGACCAAGAGACGTTGCTAGTTCGCTTATGCGTGCCGCCGTCCGTTGTCTGGTGGGTCTGTGGACCTGAAAGGCACGGGCGGCGGATTATTTTGTAGGATGCGCCGGTGCAGCTCGCGTCCACGATCCGGGGAAGGACGTACACGTTCGCCTCGGTGATGGAGGTGCTCGCGAAGGCCAACCCGCCCAAGAGCGGCGACGATCTGGCGGGCGTCTCGGCGCGTGACGCGGTCGAGCGCGTCGCGGCGCGGGCGGTGCTCGCGGAGCTGACGCTGCGTGAGCTCCGCGAGCATCCCGTGGTGCCGTACGAGCGCGACGAGCTGACCCGGCTGGTGGAGGACGAGCTCGACGAGCAGGCCTTCCGCGCGGTCGGCCACCTGACCGTCGGCCAGTTCCGCGAGTGGCTGCTCGACATCGCGACGACGGGACCGACGCTGCGCGCGGTCGCGCCCGGGCTGACCCCCGAGATGGTCGCCGCCGCGACGAAGCTGATGTCCAACTTCGACCTGATGACGGTCGGGGCGAAGTGCCAGGTGGTGGTCCGCGCGAACAACACGCTCGGGCTGCCGGGCCGGCTGTCATCGCGGTGTCAGCCGAACCACCCGACCGACGACGTGCAGGGGATCCTCGCGTCGGCGCGCGAGGGCCTCGCGTATGGCTGCGGCGACGCGGTGATCGGGATCAACCCGGCGACCGATACCGCGGACTCGACCGCCGAGATCCTCCGCGTGATCGATGATCTGCTGAAGCGCAACGCCATCCCGACGCAGCACTGCGTGCTGTCGCACGTCACCGTGCAGATGAAGGCGCTCGAGCTCGGCTGTCCGATGGACCTGATGTTCCAGTCGGTCGCGGGCACCGAGGACGCGAACAAGGCGTTCGGGATCAGCGCGCGCCTGCTCGACGAGGCGTGGGACACGATGAAGGTGAAGGGCACGGCGAAGGGCCCGAACCGGATGTACTTCGAGACCGGCCAGGGCTCGGCGCTGTCGTCGCAGGCCCACCACGGCGCCGACCAGGTCACCATCGAGGCGCGCGCCTACGGGCTGGCGCGCCGCTACAAGCCGTTCCTCGTCAACACGGTCGTCGGGTTCATCGGCCCCGAGTACCTCGAGGACGGGCCGCAGATCTCGCGCGCGGCGCTCGAGGATCACTGCATGGGCAAGCTGCTCGGCCTGCCGATGGGCTGCGACGCGTGCTTCACCTATCACGCGTCGATGACGCAGGACGAGCTCGAGAGCCTCAAGGTCCTGCTCGGCGCGGCCGGCTGCACGTACTTGATGTCGCTGCCGGTCGGCGACGACATCATGCTGAACTACCAGTCCACGAGCTACCACGACATCCCGACGCTGCGGCGCCTGCTCGGCAAGCGCCCGACGCCCGAGTTCGACGCCTGGCTCGACGAGCGCGGGATCTGGCGCGGCGACGCACCGGGACCGAAGTTCGGCGACGTCAGCGTCGTGCGCTGACGCCTGGGGGCGCGACCGTTACCGCGGGTCGACGACGCGACCGATGAAGAGGATCGCGCCGGTCGGGACGTCGCGGATGAAGAACAGGAACGGGCGGTCGACGACGAGGGTCGCCGGCTCCGGGATCGAGGTCTCGCCGATGACCACCGCGGTCGCGGCGGCCGCCTCGGTGCCCTTCTCGTCGATGGCCACGAAGCCCTTGTGGAGAACGTCGGTGATCACGAGGTCGCGCGTGCCGTCGATGCCCGAGAAGTCGGCGGCACCGAACGCGTCGGTCATGCCGAGCGCTTGCAGCGTGCTGGTGAGGCTGAGCGGCGCGTCGAACCGGAACTTGGGCAGCGTCAGGTCGAGCAGGTGGGTCTGCAGCGACCCCGTGACCTGGTCGAGGATGGCGGGGTCGAGGCCGGCCTCGAACGAGGCGAGATCGTCGGGCACCACGACGACCATCGCGAGCTGGCCGCCGTCGTACGGCAGCTCCGCGCTGCGGAACCCGTCGCCCACGCCGTAGCGATACTGCGCGTTCTGGCGCAGCGACGGGACCGCCACCGACGTCCCACTGGCGAGCCGGAACGGTCGGTCGGCGGTCTGCGACGCCTCGAACGGATCGTCCCACGCGGCGCTGAAGTAGATCGCGTTCGCGAGCACGAGCCGCGTGCCATCGTTGATCGAGCCCTCGGGGAGCAGGTCCTTGATCCGATCGTTGGTGCGATCCTCGACCCACGTGTTGATGACCTCGCGCGAGCCGTCGGGATCGGCGGCGAAGTCGAGGACGTGGAGCCCCGCGCCGTAGTTGACCGCGAGCGTGTCGAGGAACGGAGCCTGGAACGCCTTGCCCTGCTGGCCCCAGATCGAGTTCGCCGTCGTTAGCCGGAACGGGATCGCGGAGCCCGTGGCGGCGGTCGCGCGGGCGGCGAGCTCGAGGTCGAGCTTGCTGAGCGCCGCGTGGAGCTGGGTCGGCGGCAGCGTGAAGTGCAGCGTGCTCGCCATCTGGCTCGCGGTCGTGCCCGCGGCGCCGGCGTACGTCATCGCGAGGGCGGTCGAGATGCTGTGCGGCGACATGAAGAGGTTGCCGGGCTCGGTGCGCACCTGCCGGTAGAGGTCGGTGGCGAACGCGGTGTTACCGGCGACGAGGGTCGCGAGCTCGGCCTGGGTGACCGCGGGGTTCATGTTGCGGGGCAGCTCGGAGCGGATCTCCGTCGGATCGACGTCCGCGGGGTTCGAGCAGGCGGCCGCGAACAGGCACAAGGCAAGGCTTCGGTTCATGCGCCGTCCTCGTTCAATGGATGTGCCGGCGCCGCGCGACGGCCGGAGGCCACGATCTCGCGCAGTTAGTCCGCGGCGCTGCCTGGTTTCGGAGAACGGAGCCGCGCGGGCTCTCAGATTTTCGTGAGCGAGCGCCGGGGCGCTACCGCGTCACGTCACGGAACGGGCGTGTACGTCTGACCTTCCCAGAACAGCTTCTGGGACGCCGGATCGAAGGTCGCGGTGACCGAGCGGCTCCCGGCGAGGCTCGTGATCGTCGCGCCATAGCACTCGATGTGTCCGGCCTCGGCGACGTCCGAGTACGACCACTGGAAGGTCGACGCGGCGTCGTCGCGCATCGCGAAGTCGAGGCTCCACTTGCAGAGCGCGACCCCCGCCGGCGTCCGCCCGCACTCGAGCTCGCTGACGGTCTCGAAGCGCCGGCCTTCGAGCGCCACGCAGGCGCCCTCCTGCTGCTCCACCGTCGACGGATCCACCATGCCGCCGGTACAGCCGCCCGCCAGGCCGCCGGCCACGACGCTGGCGAGGAGGGTGGTACTCGGACGGGTCGTCATGGGACGCATCTTAACGCGTTTGCCGGCGGATGCGACTGTTCTCGGGAGCCGTCCGACCCGGGATGTCGCAAGAGCTTGGTCTGACGGACCCGCTCGGTTGCGTGCCGTGGGGTACGCGTGTTCAGCTGCCTGCGGGTGAGCCGGACACGCCAGCTGATGACAGGGCTGCGAGACGCGCTGGGCGGGAGCGACCCGCTGCCTCCGGCCCCGCGGCTGCCGCCGATCCCCGCGCCACCGGCGCGCGTCTACACCCCGAAGCCGGAGCGCAGCTCGTTCGCGGCGGAGGCGGCGCGGCATACGACCGCGCTCGTCGGGATCGGCCACGTCGGGACGCGGTACGCGACCGACGTCGTGCTGCAGTTCCAGGCCGAGCTCGCCGTCGCGCACGCCGCGGTCAGCGCGGAGCTGCCGGCGGCGTGGGCCGAGGAGCACGGCTTCGTGGGCGTCAAGACCCGGGTGACGTCGCATCGCGAGTTCCTGCTCCGGCCGGATCTCGGGCGCCGGCTCGACGACGAGTCGCTCGCGGTGATCCGCTCGCGCTGCCAGCGGGGCGTCGACGTCCAGCTGATCGTGGCGGACGGGCTGTCGGCCGTCGCGTGCATGCAGACCGGCAAGGCGCTGCACGATGCCGTCGCGCAGGCGTGCGCGGCGCGCGGCCTCTCGGTCGGGACCCCGGTCGCGGCGCGCTATGCCCGGGTCTGGCTCGAGGACGAGATCGGCCAGGAGGTCGGCGCGAAAGTCGCGATGATCCTGCTCGGCGAGCGTCCCGGGCTCGGCACGGGCGACGGGTTGTCGGCGTACGTCGTGCACGAGCCCCGGCTCGGCAAGACCGACGGTGACCGCAACATGATCTCGAACATCCACGCCCGCGGCATCGTGCCCGCGGATGCCGCCGCCCGGCTCGCCGCGCTCGCGCAGGCGATGATCGCGCAGCGCTGCAGCGGCGTGACGCTCGATCTCGGCCGCCTCGGCGAGGTCACCGGCGGCCGCGGCTATCGCGCACCGCAGGTCCGGCAGCGGCTGGTGGGCTCGTGATCCTCGAGCCGATCGTCCCGACGGTGCTGTCGCTGCGCCGCCTGCCCCGCGCGGATCCCGCGCTCATCCGCGCGTACGGTGGGGATCCCGAGCGCCACACCTCGCTCGGCCTCATCACGTGCGATCAAGATGATGCGCTGTACGTCGCGCTCGACGAGGCGACGAAGCAGGCCGCCGTCGAGGTGATCTTCGCGAAGAGCTTCTATGGAGGCAGCGCGCACGCCAGCGGGCGGCTGTCGGGCGAGATCCTCGGGGTGATCGCAGCGGAGGATCCCGCGTCGATCGAGCACGGGCTCGACGCGATCGTGCGCTGCCTCGAACACGACGCGTGCTTCTACGACGCCGATGGCAAGCGCTCGGTCACCGTGTTCCCGCACGTCATCTCGTCGCTCGGCGAGTACCTGGCCCGAGAGGCCGGGCTCGCGGTCGGCACGCCGATGGCATACCTCGTGGCGCCGCCGATCGAGGCGACGATCGCGCTCGATGCCGCGCTCAAGGCCGCCGACGTCCGCGCCGTCCGCGTGACACCGCCGCCGACCGAGACGAACTTCGCGTGCGCCTGGTTGACCGGCACCCTCGACGCCTGCGAGGCCGCGGCCGTGGCGTTCGCCGCGGCGGTCGTCGAGGTCGCCGCCGAACCGAAGCGCTGACGCGCCGGCGCGCGATCAGCGCGGGGCGTCGCCGTCGCCTGGGTTGGCGTCGTCGTCGTCGTCGCCGCTCTCGGTGACGGCCGCGAGCGCCATCACGCGGGTCAGCAAGATCGAGGGATCGAGTGCGGTCGTCATGTCGAAGCCGTCGGCGG
>JALZOI010000497.1 GCA_030857245.1 Myxococcota bacterium | reverse complement strand
CGGGTGGGCGGCGGCGGCGTCGCGACGGTCACGACGGACCCGGCGGCGGGCTGCGCGGGCGCCGGGCTGTCGCATGCGACCGCTGCGACCAGCGCGATCAGGACACCTCGGACGCGGCTCATGGCGGTGACCATATGCCAGCCCGCGGTGCGTCGTCGCGGGCAGCGCCATGCGCTAGTGTCCGCGCCATGAGACGACACATCCTGCTGTGGGCGCTGCTGCTCGCCCTGGTGGCGAGCCCGGCGGCCGCCGACGAGCCGAAGATCGCGTACCAGAAGTTCGAGCTCGCGAACGGGCTCAAGGTCTACGTGATCGAGGATCCCAAGGCGCCCACCGTCTACGAGGTGCTCTGGTTCCAGGTCGGCAGCAAGGATGAGGTGGCGAACCGCACCGGCTTCGCGCACCTGTTCGAGCACCTGATGTTCAAGGGCTCGACGCACCTGCCCGACGGCCTCATGGATCGGCTGCTCGAGGGCGCCGGCGGCTGGTCGAATGCGTTCACGTCGAGCGACATGACGGTCTACCAGAACGTCGCCGGCTCGAACTTCCTCGAGCAGATGCTGTGGATGGAGTCGGATCGGCTCGTCGGCCTGCTCGACACCTTCGACCAGGCCAAGCTCGACAACCAGCGCGACGTCGTCCTCAACGAGCGCCGCCAGAGCTACGAGAACCGGCCGTACGGGATGGCCGAGCTGCTGATCCAGGACGCGCTGTGGCCCAAGGATCACGGCTACAACTGGTCGACGATCGGTCACGTCGCCGATCTCAAGGCGGCCGCGGTGCCGGATGTCGCCGCGTTCTTCAAGACGTACTACGTGCCGAACAACGCGACGCTCGTGATCGCCGGCGACGTCAAGTTCCCCGAGGTCAAGCGCCTCGTCGAGAAGTACTTCGGCTGGCTGCCGCGCGCGCCGGTGCCAGCGCGGCCGCAGTACAAGACGCCCGCGCCGATCACCCGGCCGATCGTGATCGACACGACCGACGACGTGCAGGTCCCGAAGGTGTTCCTGACGTGGCGCGGCCCCGCCGGCTACACCGCCGAGGAGCCTGCGCTCGATGCGGCCGCGGCGATCCTCGGTGACGGCAAGTCGAGCCGGCTCTACAAGCGCCTCGTCTACGACAAGAAGATCGCGCAGACCGTCGATGCCGGGTTCCAGGGCGAGACGCTCGCCGGCACGTTCCAGATCGAGGTCACGGCGAAGCCGGGCGTCGATCCGAAGCTGCTGATCAAGGAGGTCGAGGCGGAGCTCGCGCTGATCTCGACGACGCCGCCCGACGCCAAGGAGCTCGAGCGGGCGATCAACTCGGCCGAGGCGGGGTTCCTGGCCGGCCTCGAGCCCGTGCTCGGCCGCGCGATCCTGCTCGCGAGCTACGACGTGCTCGCGAAGGACCCGGACTACTTCGGCAAGGACCTCGCGCGCCGCCGCGCGGTCACGCCGGAGCAGATCAAGGCGGCCGCGGCGAAGTACCTGAAGCCGAGCGCGCGCGTCACCCTGACGATCCGCCCCGGCAAGAAGCCCGCCGAGAAGGCGCCGGCGAAGGCGACCCCGACCCCGGCGAAGCCGGCGACTCCGGCGACGCCTGTGAAGACCTCGGCGAAGGAGATCAAGTGATGCGTCGTCTACTGCTGTCCCTGCTCGCGGTCTCGATCACCTCGCCGGTCGCCGCCAAGCCCGTACCGCCCGCTGCTCCGGCGACGAAGACCGAGAACCCGCTGTTCGCGAAGTCCGGGATCTCCAACTGGACCAAGCCGCCAGCGCCCACGAAGGAGCCGAGCTTCAAGGCGCCGGTCCCGAAGCGGCTCAAGCTCAAGAACGGCGTCGCGCTGCTCGTGGTCCAGAACCGCGCGCTGCCGATCCTCTCGATGACGCTGGTCGTGCCGAACGCCGGCTCGGCCGCGGACCCCGCCGGCAAGGGGGGGCTCGCCGCGTTCGCCACCGATCTGCTCGACGAGGGTGCCGGTGGCCTGTCCGCGCTCGCGATCGCGCAGGAGTCCGATCGCCTCGGCGCCAGCTTCGGCGCCGGCGTCACCGTCGATTCGGCGCAGCTCTCGGTCAGCACACTGAGCAAGACGCTCGACGACACGCTCGCGCTGTTCACGAAGATCGTCACGCAACCCGCGTTCGACGACAAGGAAGCCGAGCGCGTGAAGGGTGATCGCGTGACGTCGCTCGAGCTGCGCCGCGATCGGCCGCGCGAGGTCGCCGCGATCATGCTGAACGCCGCGCTCTACGGGATGCAGACCGCCTACGGTCACCCGACCGCCGGCATCCGCGACGAGTTCAAGCACCTCGGCGTCGCCGACGCGCGCGCGTTCTATGCGGAGCGCTGGAGCCCCGCGGGGATGACGCTGATCGTCTCCGGCGATGTCGATCCGGCCGCGCTCAAGGCCAAGCTCGATGCGGGCTTCGGCGCGTGGAAGCCGGTCGGTGCCAAGCGTGCCGCCGCGCCGGTCGTCACGCCGGCGAAGCTCGGCCCCCGGCTGCTGCTCGTCGATCGCCCGGCAGCCGCGCAGTCCGATGTGCGGATCGGGCTCGTCGGCCTCGGCCGCAAGGACGGTCGCTACTTCCAGTTCGAGGTGCTCCGCACCGTGCTCGGCGACGGCTTCACGAGCCGGCTGACACAGCGGCTCCGCGAGCAGCTTGGCATCACGTACGGCGCATCGGCCTCGATGGACTGGCGCGTCGCGCGGGGCCCGTTCGTGATCGGCACCGCGATCGTGACGCCCGAGACGGCGCGCGGCCTCTCCGAGATCATCAAGCTGGTCGACGGGCTGTCGACCACCGACGTGCCGGCCGAGGAGCTCGAGAAGGCCAAGCAGAACATCATCCGCGCCTTGCCGGCGCAGTTCGGCACCAACGCCCAGACCGTCGGCGCGCTCACGGATCTCGTGATCCACAAGCTGCCCGACAACTGGTACGCGAGCTACGCCGCCGCCGTCCGCAGGGTGACGGCGAAGGACGTCAAGGCCGTTGCCCGGACCCTCGTACCGTCGAAGAACCTCGTGTTCTCCGTCGTCGGCGACCTGTCGAAGGTGCGCAGCGATCTCGACAAGCTCGGCCTCGGCGAGCCGGCGATGCACGATCTCTACGGCATGCCGGCTGCGAGGACGAAGTCGCCGTAGCGATCGCTACAGCGCGGCGTCGACGTCCTTCTCGAGCTGATCCCAGCCGGTCGAGACGTCGGTCTTGAAGGCCTCCCAGTTGGCCTCCGTCCGGTCGCCCATCGTGCTCATCTTCGTCCGCGACTCGTCGCGGCGCACGCGGAACTTGGCCGCGGCCTCGCGCGACTTGGCGTCACCCTTCTTCTCGAGCTGATCGATCTTGGCGTCGAGCCGCGCGGTGCGCTCGGCGACGGCGGTCTCGAGATCGGCGCGGGCCTTCGCGAGATCCTGCTTGGCCTCGACGACGTCCTTGCGCTCGTCGGCGACGTCCCGCTGGCCCTCACGCGCGGCCTCGTTGACGTCCTTCTGCTCCTCGCGGACGTCCTCCTGGGCCTTGCGGACCTCGGTCTTGGCGCCCTCGGTGTCGCCTTCCTTCTTCTTGCAACCAGCGCCCGCCAGCAGCGCCACGGACAGCATCGAGCTCCAGATGATCGTACGCATGTGAATACACTCCTTGAAGGGCTAGGCCCCGTTGTTCGGCACTGACTAGTGCAACCGAGGTGCCTGCGCGTCGGCGCGCGATTCCGCGGGCTAAGCATCAAGCCTCGATCGGCGCCGCTGTGCCCCTACGCCCAGCGCGTCTCGGTCGCGCCACGAATCCGCTACGGAGATCTCGTTCAGGAGCATCAACGGCGGGGAGAGCGCACGACAACGTCAGCGCTTGGCGACAATCTCCGCGTGCGCGGGAGCTCAGCGCTCGGGCCCGCTAGAGCTAGAGAATGACCGGCGCGCAGGTCGAGACGCCAGCGCCGACGATCGTGCGACCGGCGGCCGGCGTGAACGACTCCTGCATCCCCGTCGCCGCGTCGATCTTGTAGATCGTCGTCTTGGTCTCGATGCCCTTCATCAGGAACACCCAGAACTTGCCGCCGTGAAACGCGAACGCCCACGCGGTCGGCTGACCGGCGAGCTGCGCCTGCGGGAACGTGGTCAGCGCGGTGCCGTTCGCCTTGTCGAGCTTGGCGATCCGTGGCGCGCTGGCGTCGGGGAAGAACCCCCAGAGCTCGGCGTTGCCGGTGCCGGTCAGCTCGGGCCAGCCGGTCACGGTGCCGACGGGGGTCGGCTGGAACGACGTCGTCGAGAGCTTCGCGAGCTGCGAGGTCGGCTGCGTCGGACCGGCACCGCCCGCGATGAAGAGCGTGTCGACGTTGCCGCCGGCGGCGTCGGTCGAGAAGCCCATGCCGAACTGCGCGAGGCCCGACTGCGTCTGCCACGCCGATTTGGTGCACGCGAGCGTCGCGGTGTCGACGCGGAACAGCTCGCCCGAGCTGTAGAGCACCCATGCGACCGCGTTGCGATCGACGCCCATCGAGAACGGCGTCGCGCCCCCGGCGGCCGGGCAGGCGAGCGGCCCGAGGTCGGTGAACACCTTCGTCGGCGGATCGAACCGCGAGAACGTGTTGTTCTGGTCGACGACGTACACCGACTTCGCGGCGTCCGAGCAGCCATCGCTGCCGCTGCCATTGCCGTCGCCGCCGCCGGGGCCGCTGTCGGTACCGGGCCCGTTGTCGCGGTCAGCGGGACCGCCACACGCGCCGGCCGCAACCGTCGCCGCCAGCACCGCGAACACGAACGACGTGGAGCCCTGCATCGCGGCGACCGTAACATCATCGGTCACCGGCCCGGTTCGCAAAAGGCGATGCGCAGTTCGCGCAAGCTCCGCCCGCTGGCGGATCAGCGCGCGTTCGCGCCGGCCGAGGCGCTGACCTGCGCCGAGACCTCGATCGACACCGAGAACCGCGCCTGGATGTTCGAGCTCGCCGCGACGACCGCCGCGAGCTGACCGCCGACGCACACGGCGCGCTCGCCGAGCTCGCCGACGAGCTGGCCCGAGGCCCGGACCAGGGACGCGCCCGTGGTCACCCACAGCTCGAGCGCGCGGCCGGCGGCATCGAGCTTCGCGCCGGTGCGCAGGATCGCCGGCATGCCGGCCTCGATCGCGCGCATCGCGGCCTGGAACTTCGCGTCGTCGACGACCGTCACGCTCTCGCGGACGACGACGACCTTCGGCTCGCTGCACGTGGTCCGCAGGCCGGCGCGGATCTCGCCCGAGGCCTTGCACTCGGCCGACGCGTTGACGTCGGCGTAGCCCTGGCACGAACCGCTGCAGCGGCCGCGGCAGGAGCCGGTGCACTGGCCGGCGCACTGCCCGTTGGCGCCCCGCGTGGCGCACTGGCCATCGCACGCGCCGTTGCACGTCCCGCCGCAGGTGCCTTCGCAGGAGACATCGACGTCGGCGGTCGCGGTGCCCTCGCACTGGGCGACGAAGCTCGCCGTGAACGCGAGGTCGGTCTTGCAGACCGGCGGCTCGGTGCGGGTCACGAGGCGCGACTCGGTCCTGACGCTGATCTTGAGGTTCGCGTCGAGCTCGGTCGCGGCCCGCGTGCAGACCTCGCGGATGTCACCGGCCGGCGAGACGCCGAGCTCGACGGCCATCCGCTTGCACGCGTCGTGGATCGAGCGCTCGAGGTCGAGGCTCGCGCGATCGAGCTCGGCCGACGCGACGAGGAAGCTGTACAGCTTGCGGCCGACCTTGCTCGTGTTGATCGTGCCGCACGAGTCCGGGCTGATCCCGGCGCTGCCATCCGCGCCGCCGCCGCCGCCGCCGCGAGCGCCGCCGCCGGTCCCGGCC
>JALZOI010000064.1 GCA_030857245.1 Myxococcota bacterium | reverse complement strand
CGCCTTGACGAGGCCGACGAACGCGCCCCACACGAGCGCGAGCAGGACCTCGACCGGCGCACCGGCGGTGCGCTGACGCAGCCTCGTGCCCGCCAGCCACAGCGGCGCGAGCACCGACCGCTCGAGCTGTCGGCTGTCGGCGTCGAGGTACGCCACGTGATCCTGCATCTCGAGGAAGCGAAACGCCTCGGGCTCCGCCTGCGCGAACGCACCGAGCCGCTTCCACAGGGCGTGGAACCACGGTTCGGCGGCCTCGGGCTTCGCCAGGTCGGGCGCGGCGAGCCCGTCGAGCAAGGCCGTGCGCAGCCGTTGCTTGGCGTCGCGGTAGACCTCGTTGACGAGCGCCTCCTTGTGCTCGAAGTAGCGATACAGCGTCCCCGTGCCGACGCCCGCGGCCTCACCGACCTCCGGCACGGTCGTGCCATGGTACCCGCGCTCCGCGAACACGTGCAGCGCGGCATCGAGGATCCGCCGCCGCTTGTCGTCGACGAGCGGTCGCCCGCGCCCGCGGCGCGGTGGCGTGGAAGCCGTCGCGGCTGGACGTCCGGTCCGGCGTCGCGCTCGCACCGGCGAGCTGGGCGCGCGATTACCGGAACGAACGTTCATTCCGATATCATGTAGCCTGCCCGCCCCCGGCACGTCAACCCGCGATCCGGAACCCGACGAGGTCCGGTTTCGGTTTCGGTTTGATCGCGCCCTTGTGGCCGGCCGCCATCGACCAGCGACGACCGCCACGGCCCCCGCGGCCACCCAGCCCGCCTTCACTCTTTCGCCTCGAGCGGATTTGTCGGGCGTGGGGAGGGCCTGCCACCCGTCGTGCCGATCTGCTGGCTGGTCTTCCGCTGCCGCTGCTTCGGGCTGGGTGGTGGGTTGGGCATGCCGGTTCGGTGGCGCCGCTCGCCTCGATGACGTGAGCACGCGCCGAGACGTCTCGCTCGCGCCATTCGGCGGGCGTTGCGCGTGGGCGCACTCCCGGCGGTCAGCCGACCTGCGCGGCCGGCGCCCCGGTCCGCAGCAGCAGCAGGTACTCGACGTTGCCCGCGGGCCCCGTGATCGGCGACTCGACATCATCGCCCGCGGCGAACCCGTGCGTCGCGGCCCACGTCCGGATCTTGTCGACCGCGCCGCGCCGCGCCGTCTCGTCGCGCACCACGCCGCCCTTGCCGACCAGCTCGCGCCCGACCTCGAACTGCGGCTTGACGAGCGCGATGATCGGCTTGCCCACGGGCGGGCGTAGCAGCTCGGCGATCCGCGGCAGCACGAGGGTCAGCGAGATGAACGACACGTCGATCACCGCGAGGTCGCATGGCTCGGGCACGAGCGCGAGATCGATGTTGCGGACGTTCTCGCGCTCGAGCACGACGACTCGCTCGTCCTGGCGGATCGACCACGCGAGCTGGCCGTAGCCGACGTCGATCGCGTAGACCCGCGCCGCGCCGCGCCGCAGCAGGAGGTCCGTGAAGCCGCCGGTCGATGCGCCGATATCGAGCGCGACCAGGCCCGTCGGATCGATCCCGAACGTGTCGAGCCCCTTCACCAGCTTGAGCGCGCCGCGCGAGACGTACGGGTGATCGGCCTCGCGGAGGGTGATCTCGGCGGCCGGATCGATGAGCGTCCCGGGCTTGGTCTCGGGCTGCCCACGCACCATCACGACGCCCGCCATCACCATCGCCCGCGCGCGCTCGCGGCTGGCCACCAGGCCTCGATCGACGAGCAGCTTGTCGAGCCGTTCACGCGCCATCGGCCGCATTGTAGTCGCGCCGTGTCCTGGCATCCCGCGCGGACGCCCGATCCCGAAGGCGACGCCGGCACTCGCCGCGCCCTGCGATCCGCGCCCTTGACAAATAGTACGACCGTACTATCGTGAAGTCGTGACCAAAGGCGAGGAGACCCGACAGGCGATCCTGACGCGCGCCTTCGAGCTCGCGAACGTGGTCGGCGTCTCCGGGCTCTCGATCGGCCAGCTCGCCGAGGCCACCGGGCTGTCGAAGAGCGGGTTGTTCGCGCACTTCGGCTCGAAGGACGCGCTCGAGGTCGCCGTCGTCCGGGAGGCGTCGCGCCAGTTCGTGCAGGATGTCATGGTGCCCGCGCTGCGCGAGCCCCGCGGCGAGCCCCGCGTCCGCGCGATGTTCGAGCACTGGCTGACGTGGGGCCAGCGCCCCGGGGGGTGCTTCTTCGTCGGCGCCAGCGCCGAGCTCGACGACCAGCCCGGCCCACCGCGCGATGCCCTCGTGCAGGCCTGCCGCGACTGGATCGATGCGATCGCGACCGCCGCGCGGATCGCCGTCACCGAGGCCCACTTCCGGCCGGAGCTCGATACCGAACAGTTCGCCTTCGATACCTACGGCATCATGATGTCGGCCCACACGTTCTTCCGGTTCCTGCGTGAACCCCGTGCGCTGGAGCGCGCGCGCCAGGCCTTCGAGCGCCTGCTCGCGACCGCCCGAGCTCCCGGGATCCGCACCCGCTAGGCTCTCGAGCTGCTCAGGAGGTCCCATGCTGAATTCCGCGTCCACGATCATAAATAGCACGACCGTTCGTTCTCCTTCTGCCATGCGTCTGGCGCGCGTGGTGCTCCACACCGCGTATCTGCTCTCCGACGATCTCGGTACGAGCCTCGCAGAACGCCTGTTCACTTCGCCACGGCGGCATGCCCGCCCCGCCCGCGAGCGCGCCATTCTCGCGACCGGGCGCCGGTTCACGGTCGACGTCGTGCGCCGCTCGCCGCGCTGGGGCGGGCAGCGCACCCGCGTCGCTGCGTGGCGATGGGGCCTCGGCCCGACCGTGCTCCTCGTCCATGGCTGGGAGGGCCGCGCCTCGCAGCTCGGCTCGTTCGTGGAGCCCCTCGTCGCCGCGGGCCTGTCGGTGGTCGCGTTCGACGCGCCCGCGCACGGCGATTCGGTCGGCAGCCGGCTCTACCTCACCGATCTCGCCGACGCGATCGCCGACGTCACCGCGGCGGTCGGCCCACTCCACGCGACGATCGCGCACTCGTTCGGTGCGGCGGCGATGCTGCTCGCGCACGCGCGCGGCGGCGTCGATGCGCCTCGCAACGTGATGCTCTCGCCGAACGTGCTGATCGACGACGCCGTCACCCGGTTCGCCGGGGTGGTCGCCCTGCCCGCCGCGGATCGCGTCCGCTTCGAGGAGCACCTCGTGGCCGCGTCCGGGGTGAACCTCGCGGAGCTGACCGTCGATCGCCTCGCCGCCGGTCGCGATGCGGGCCTGCTCGTCATCCACGACCCCGCCGATCGCGAGGTCGCGTTCCGCCACGGCGAGATCCTCGCGGCGACCTGGCCGGGCGCCCGGCTCCACGGCACGGAGGGCCTCGGCCATCGCCGCATCCTGCGGGACCCGTCCGTGATCGCCCAGGCCGTTGCATTCGTGCGCCACGGAGTCGCCCCACCCGCCTCGGATCTCGTTCGCGAGGTCGATCGTCTACTCGCCTGACGGAGGCTTGACAGCCCGCAGACCCGCTGGTACCCATACCGCCGTTCCCGGGGTCTTAGCTCAGCTGGGAGAGCGCTAGAATCGCACTCTAGAGGTCAGGGGTTCGATCCCCCTAGGCTCCACCGGAAAACTCAAACGGTCTGCAGAGATGCAGGCCGTTTTTGTTTTCGGCCGAGTGTCGCGATCCGGATGAGGAACGCTCGGCACCGCTCTCTCGACGAGACAGGTTCGGTCAGGGTTCGGTCCCCTGGGATCCACCGGAACTGACAATGGCCCGCAACGATGCGGGCCATTCTTGGTTTGCGGTCTCGGAGACTACTTGGCCTTGGCCTTCGCCTTCGCCTTGGGATTGGGCTGCTTGTCGATCAGGACTCGTTGCGCCCACGGACTGACGGGCTTGTCGGTGCGATGGATGCAACCAGCCCAGCAACAAGGGCGGCGTTTCCCCTCGAGTAGCTCCTCACGCGTTCGCTCGATACGGCGCTTCCGGGTCTCCAGCTGCTTGGCGTCCTCGACCCAGCATAGAAACTCGTTGCGGCCGAGGGGCGTGAGCGCTTGCCAGCGCTCCAGGGCAGCCTTGTCCGACACCAACGCCTCGCGTAGATCCGCTGGCATCTCGTGCACCACGCCTGCTGCGAGCTTGACCTTGGCCATGAAGCTAGAACGACTGTAGCGCGTGCCGCGCGCTCTGCGCTCGCACTGCCGCACGCAGCAGGACGTCGCATGCGGGATCCAGAGCACCGGGGGCTTCGCCCGGGAGCACGCCGCTGGTTGCCAAGCCCGTCACGCTCGGCCTCGCTTGACCGACGCTTGCAGCGGCTTGCCACCCACGCGGGTCGGCGACCGACTACGATCGCCGACATGCGCCTCGTGACCCTGGGTTCGACCTTGCTGATGATCGCCTCCGCTGCCGCGTGCACCGACGAAGCGGGCGCTCCCGCGCCGTCGATCGAGCGCATCACGCCCGACGCGCTGTGCACGCAGGCCGGCGTGTACGTCACGCTCGTCGGGGAGGGCTTCGTCCCGGAGTCGCGCGTGCGGTTCGTCGACAGTGGCGGCGATGCGACGCAGTGGAGGCTCGCGGTCGGCGGCGCGACGAGCCTCGTCGCCGGCTACGACCACGGCCAGCCGGTGAGCGACCAGCCGCCCGACGTGTACGACGTGGAGGTCGAGCTGCCCGACGGACAGCGCTCGACGCTGCCCGCCGCGCTGACCTCCTACGGCGACATCTGGTACAGCGCCGTCACCCCGGGTCGTGCACCGGCGGTTCGACCGTGACGATCACGCTCACCGGCGGTGGCTTCCACGATCGCGTGAGCGTCGAGCTGGGAGTCCAGGCAGTCAGCAGAGCCCTCGTCGAGGACATCACGTCCGCGACCAGCCTCCGCTTCGACCTCGACCTCACCGGTGTCGCGCCCGGCACGTACCCGCTCAACGTACGCAACCCCGGTGGCTGCGAGTTCGCGCGGGACCTGGCGTTCACCGTCGAGTAGCGACGACGACGCCCCGCCATCGCGTCGCGCTGGTGGGTGCGGGATATTGGGACGAGCCGCCCCTCGGCCACCTCCGAAGATGAGGTAGCGACGGGGTAAGCGACGCGCGCAGCCGCTCGTCGTGCGGAGCCCATAGCTCACACGAGCACTCCGCCGTTGGCTTGCGCGCTTCCTCGCGGTCAGCGCAGCCGGACCAGGGCGCACGCCTCCCGTAAGTGCTCGCTCCCGCGCCAGGTATGTAGCTTGCTGGTACTGCCCACACGATGACGCGCCGCCTCCTCCCGTCAGTACTGATGCTGACGGCCGTGGGCTGCGTCGCCGAGGGCGCCTCCGAGGATCTCGCCACCGCTGACTCCCAGGTCATCGGCGGCACCAGCGTACCCGTCGGGCAGTGGCAGGACGTCGTCGCGGTGCTCGGGGCCTCGGGAGTCTGCACCGGCACGCTGATCGCCCCCACGGTCGTGCTGACCGCGGCGCACTGCGACTCGATCGACGCCGAGCGCGTGGTCGTCGGCGCCTCCGATTACCGCGTCGATGGCGTCGACCACGAGGTCGCCAGCTTCACCGCGCACCCGACGTTCGATGTCGCGGTCATCGTGCTCGCGACGCCGGTGGTCGGCATCGCGCCGCGGCGGATCGCCACCAGCTGCACGTACGACGGCTTCGCGCAGGGCATGCCGGTCCAGCTCGTCGGCTTCGGCCGCACCGACCAGACCCGCACCGCCGACTCGAAGCTGCACGAGGCGATGGTCACCGTCCGCGACCCCAGCTGCATGGGCGGTCGGGGCTGCAACCCGGACCTCGCGCCGAACGGCGAGTTCGTCGCGGCCGGCGAGTCCACCAACTCCTGCTTCGGCGACTCCGGTGGCCCGGTCTACCTCGAGACCCCGCGCGGCACGCTGTTGATCGGCGCGGTCTCGCGCGGCGTCGCGGATGCCGACGCCCCGTGCAGCGGTGGCGCCATCTACTCGCGCGTCGACAAGGTCGCCGCCTGGATCGAGTCGACCGCCGCCGTCGAGCTCACCACCGACAGCTGCGACGTGCAGCGCGCCGCGGCAGCGGACGACGCGGCGGGCTGCTCGACCGGTGGCCGCTGCAGCTCATCGGCGCTGCTCGTCGTGCTCGCGGTGCTGTTCGGCTTCCGCCGCGGCCGCACGGCGCGCTGACGCGGCTCGCCGTTGTTGCGCGGGCGACCGCTCCGCGCGCGCGGCCGCTATACTCGGACGCGTGCGGAGCCTGGTGGTCGACGCCCGCGTGGCAGTGCAGGCGTCCGCATGACGAGAGCGCCGAGCGGGCCGGCGCGTGCGCCCGGCGTCGTCTACACGCCGGCGACCGTCGCGGGTCCCATGGTGCAGCTCGCACTCGACCCGCTCGCCCGCGGGCGAGCCTCCGCGGAGCTGCTCGCGCTGCGGATCTGCGATCCCGCGATCGGCGAGGGCGCGTTCCTCGTCGAGGTGGTCCGCGTGCTCGGCGAGCACCTGCTCGCGGCGTGGCGCACCGAGGGAGTCACCGGCTCCGAGAGCGACGCGCGCTGCACGATCGCGCGGACCTGCATCGCGGGCGTCGACGTCGACGCGGAGGCGGTCGCCGCGGCGCGGGTGACGCTCGGCGCCGGGGATGCGCTGCGGGTCGCGGATGCCCTCGAGCTCGCCTGGGACACCGCGTATCCGGCGGTGTTCGCGCGCGGCGGCTTCGACGCCGTCGTCGGCAACCCGCCGTACATCCGGCAGGAGCGGCTCGCCGCGCACAAGCCGGCGCTGCGCAGCTTCGCGAGCTTCGATGGCGTCGCCGATCTCTACGTCTACTTCGTCGAGCTCGCGCACCGGCTCGCGCGACGCGGCGGCCGCTACTGCTTGATCACGCCAAACAAGTGGCTGACGGCGGCGTACGCCCGCCCGCTGCGCCGCTTCCTCGCCGCGCAAGGCAGCGTCGAGGGGCTGCTCGACCTCGCCCGCGGGGCGCTGTTCGCCGACGCCGACGCCTTCCCGAGCATCGTGTGGGGCACCGTCGGGTCCGCGCAGGTCACGCCGATCCGCGCCGCGCGCGTCCCGGCCAGGCTCGCGGTGGCAGACGCGCTGCGCGATGCCGGTACGCCGCACGCGCGCGCGCGCTGGACGACCGAGCCATGGCACATCGATCTGCCGGCCGAGCGGTCGTTGATCGATCGGCTCGAGCAGGCCTGGCCGCCGCTCGGCGACGTCGTGACCGGGCGGCCGATGCGCGGCGTCGTGACCGGCTACAACCGCGCCTTCGAGATCGATCGCGACACGCGCGATCGCTTGCTCGCCGACGAGCCGGCGGCCGCGCCGCTGGTGCGTCGCCTCGTGAAAGGTCGCGACCTGCGGCGCTGGCGACCGGCCGATGCCGAGCGCTGGATCCTGCTGATCGATCGCGGCACGTCGCTCGACGAGCTGCCCCGGCTGCGTGCGCACCTCGCGCGGTTTCGCGCCGCCCTCGAGCCGCGCCCGCCCGGGACCCCGGCGACCGTGGGATCCGGTCGCAAGCCCGGCGCGTATCGCTGGTTCGAGCTCCAGGATCCCGTCGGCGAGCTCGCGGCGGCGCGCACGCCGCGGCTGTTCTATCAGGACATCATGACCGACCCCGTGTGCTGCCTCGACGCGGGCGACCTGGTCCCCGACACCACGGTGTGGACGCTGCCGTCCGCGGATCGCTACCTGCTCGCGGTGCTCAACTCGTCACTCTATGGCTGGTACGCGCGGCGCCGCTTCCCGCCCGCGCTCAATGGGGCCGTGCGGCCCAAACACGCGTACCTGTGCCGGCTACCGATCGCGACGCCCGCGCCCGCGCTGCGTGCGCGGATCGAGCAGCTCGTCGAGGAGCGCCTCGCGATGGCCGTCACCGCGATCGAGGTCCCCGCGCTCGACGCCGCGCTCGACGCCGCGGTCATGGACGCCTACGAGCTCGACGCTACCGACCGCGTGCAGCTCGCGAGCCCCGCGGAATCAAGCTAACCGGCGAGGGGCAAGCGCACGATGAGCCGCTCGCTCGTGCAGCAGAGCGTGCCACCGGCCTGCGCGACAACGAACGCGGCGAGCGCGAGATGATCGCCGGCATGATCTGCCGCGGGCGGTACCGTCGTGAAGGCGAGCTCGACGTGCGCGCCGGCGGTCGTGGCCTGAACGTCGATCGAGCGACCGCGGCCAGGACCGGCGGCGACGTCGAGCGCGAGCCCGAGGCCCTGCGCGAGCAGCGCGAGGCTGCCTTCCAGGTGGCCGTCCGGGAGTGCGCCGCACACCGACACGTTGACGCGCCGGCCCGCTGCCGCGACGATGTCACGCAGCGCGACCCGCGTGCTGACCCCGGTCCGCGTCAACGCGCGATTCGCGGTGAGCAGCTGGTTGACCTCGGCCAGCGACGCGATCGCCGTCGCCGCGGCTAGCTTGAGGGCCCCCTCCGCGTGCTCCTCGACGAGCTCCCCGATCTCGTCGAGCGCCATCATCAGGCCCTGTAGCTTCGACGCGATGTCGTGGTTGAAGCTCGAGACCCGCGAGCCCACCGTCGCGAGTGCCAGCAAGCGGTCGGCGACGGCGGGCGCGTGCTGGCTGCACGGCCGGCCCTCGTCGTCGAGGTGGACGAACGGGTCGCTCATGACCGGCTCTTGGTCTCGAGGCTCGCCGGCAGCCCGGCGATGCCGAGCTCGGCGGCCTCGCTCCACGGATCCGCGGTGACCTCGTACACCTCGGAGGCCTGGCGCGTGACCTGCGAGATCCCCGGGTACTCGGCTTCGAGCGCGGCGCGCAGCGCTTCGCGACGCTCGCGGCGCTGGCGATCGCCGGACATCTCGAGGAGCTCGCGGTTCCGCTTGATGCCGGCGTGCACGGCCGCGCGCAGCTGCTCGTTGTCGAACGGCTTGTTGAGGAAGCGGAAGATCTCGCCCTGGTTGATGCCGTCGATCGCGGTCTCGAGCGAGCGCTTGCCGGTCAGCAGGATCCGCACGGTCTCCGGCCGCACGCGCCGCGCCTGCCCGGCGAGCTGTGCGCCTGTCATGCCGGGCATCTCGTAGTCCGACACCAGCACCGCGACCTCGTCGCGCGCGATCCATCCGAGCGCCTCGTCGGGCGATAGCGTCGAGCGCAGATCGAACTGCTCGCGCTTGAGGCAGCGCACGACGGTGTTCAGCATCGCCTCGTCATCGTCGACGCACACGATCAGGGGCAGCTTGGGGGTCATGGTCAGGTGGGTGTGCGTGGTCAGCTGGAGAGCCAGCGCCGCCAGCCGCGGCGATCGGTGACGCGCTCGATCTCCTCGAGTGCGGCGAGCACCGCGCGCATCCCGGAGAAGCGTGCCTGGGGCGTCTTCGCGAGGCAGGTCGTCACGAGCTCGGCGAGCTTCGGTGGCAGCGGACCGTGCGGGCTCTCGACCGGCGGCACCGGTGCTTGCAGGTGCATCATGCAGAGCGCCCGCAGGTCGGGATCGACGAACGGCGGGCTGCCGGTGAGCAGCTCGAACACCACAGCGCCCATCCCGTACTGATCCGAGCGGTCGCTCGGGGCGAGGCCACGCAGCTGCTCGGGCGAGATGTACGCCGGCGTCCCGAGCACGAACTCGGGATGTTCGTCGCGCATGCCCTCGCCCGCGAGCTCGGCGAGGCCGAAGTCGACGAGCTTGACGTGGAGCTCGCCGGTGTCGATCACGAGCACGTTGGAGGGCGTGACGTCCGCGTGGATGACGCCGCGATCGTGGGCGGCGCAGAGCGCGGTCGCGAGCTGGCGAGCGATCGACACGACCTCGGCCGGGGGCAGCGGCCCGCGGGCGACGCGCGTCGCGAGGCTCTCGCCCTCGAGGAGCTCCATCACGAAGTACGGGCGGCCGTCAGGGAGATAGCCGAAGTCGAACACATCGACGATGTTGGGGTGGCGGACGCGCGCCGCGGTGCGCGCCTCGCGGACGAACTTTTCGGCGGCATCGTCGTCGCGATCGACGACGCGGCTGCGCAGCACTTTGAGAGCGTAGGCCCGGCCGAGCACCGCATGCTCGACGCGGAACACGGTGCCCATGCCACCCTCACCGAGAAATTCGATCACCCGGTAGTTGCCGACGCTGTCCCCGGGCGTCAGCTCGACGCGCGCCACGGCCTTGCGGCCGCGCTGGCGGGTCGTGAGCATGAGATCCGCGCGGAGGGCCGCACCCGGTCGCACCGTGATGACGACCTCCGCATCGCGGTCACCCGACTTCACCGGCACGACCCCGCTCGACGGGTGGGCGGCCGCGAGGTCGAGATCGGCGAGGAACGCAAACCGCGCGATCACCGCCGAGGCGAGCGGCCCGTCGAGCGTGACGGTCGTGAGGACCTCGCGACCTCGCTCGAGGGTCATCACGTAGTCGTCGGAGTCAGCGGTCGGCTCGATGTACACGGCGTCGGCGCTGGCGCGCACGGCGGCGGCGAGCGCCAGGTCGGCGACGCGCCGAGGGTCGGGTCGTTGGGTTTCGCGGTCGAGCATCGAATATCGGAGGTGACTGCCCTATAGTACCAACAAGATGGCGTCCGAGCAGGGAGGCGGCGGCGGTGATTCACCGACTGGCGTGCGTGTCCTCATCGTGGATGACGACGAGGTGATCTGCCGGCAGCTGGCGTCAGGCCTTGCCAACGTGGGCTATCAGGTGATGGTCGCGCACGACGGCGCGGGGGCGCTGGCGCAGGCGCTCGAGACCCCGCCCGACGTCGCGGTCGTCGATCTCGAGCTCCCGACCGCGCCCGGGCGGTACTCGATGGGCACCAAGGTGCGCGCGAAGCTGACGGGGCTCGATGTGATCCGCCAGCTCAAGGAGCAGAGCGGGCCCGCCGTGCACGTGATGGTGATGACCGGCCACGACGACGAGGCGATCCGGCGTGACGCCTTCGATGCCGGCACCGACGACTTCGTGGTCAAGCCGACCGGGCTCGCCGAGCTCAAGCGCCGGCTGGCGGCGGCGACCCGCACGCACCGCGCGTTCGTCGAGGTTCGCCTCGCGAAGGAGGCCGCGGATCGCCGGATGACGTACGGCGCCGAGGCGACCGCGCTGCTCGCACACGATCTCAACAACGGCCTGGCGGTCGCGCTCGGCAACGTGCAGTACCTCGCGGAGGAGCTCACCGGCCTCGACGCCGACAAGCAGGACGCGCTCTCGTCAACGATTCGCTCGCTGCGCCGGATGTCAGGTCTCGTCGCGAACTTCGTCGATATCGCCCGCTTCGAGGATGCCGCGGTCAAGCCGATCGTGCAGACCGTGCGAGTCGCGACGGTCCTCGAGTCCGTGCTCGAGGTCAACGCGTCGCTGCTATCGCGCAGCGCGGCGATCAAGATCGACTGCCCGGACGAGCTCGAGAGCCGGTTCGACGCCGCGCTCGTCGAGCGCGTGCTCCACAACCTCGTCGGTAACGCCGCGCGCTACTGCAACCAGGGCGGCCAGATCGTCGTGTGCGCACGGCCGTGGAATGATGTGGGCACCGTCGAGCTCTCGGTCACCAACTCCGGACCGCAGATCCCAGAGAACATCCGAGACACGCTGTTCGGCAAGTACGTGCGTGGTGGTGGCGGCAAGCGCGGCATGGGCCTCTACTTCTGTCGCCTCGTCGCCGAGGCGCACGGTGGGAGGATTGACTACGAAGCCGCTGAAGTGGGGCCCCGCTTCGTGATGCGGTTGCCGGGCCGCGCCTGAATCACTCGCGGCTCGAGCGCGGACGTCCGGCAGATCGAGGTAGAGTGTTGACGGTGCCGCACGCGATCTTGATCTGCGACGACGATCCCGACATCAGGGCCGCGATGAGGCGCACGCTTCGCGGGTACCTCGTCACCGAGACGACGTCGCCGCGGGAGGCCATCGAGGCCCTCAAGGTCGGTAAGTTCGATGCGATCGTCAGCGACTTCTCGCTCGAGGCGGAGAGTGACGGGCTCGATCTGCTGCAGCACGTGCGCGTGGCGTCGCCCGACATGGTGCGCTTCCTCGTCACCGGCAATCGCGAGATCGACATCGCCGCGCGCGCGATCAATGAAGGCTCCGTGCATCGCTACTTCGCGAAGCCGTGGGACGACGAGAAGCTTCGCGCAGCGCTCGAGATCATGTTGCGCTCGCGACACCAGCGAGGCGAGTAGAGCGTGGCGGGCGGCGGCGGCGGTTTGCGAGCGCACCTCGGTCGGGTGCTGGTGGTCGACGACGATCCCGCCATGCGTCGGACATGCGTGCGGCTACTCGGCAGCGAGGGCTGGACGGTGACCTCCGCGGAGCATGGACGCGCCGGCATCGAGGCGATGCACGAGGGGCGCGAGCAGTTCGATGTCGTGGTGTCGGACGTCAACATGCCAGAGCTCGACGGGTTCGGGCTGATCAGCGAGATCCGGCGCTACGACGAGGACCTGCCGATCCTGTTGATGACCGGCGATCCCTCGCTCGATGGGGCGGTCCGCGCGATCGAGCGAGGCGCCGTCTCGTACCTCGCCAAGCCGTTCGATCAGGAGACGCTCGCGAGTGCGGTCGCGCGGGCGGCACGGCGGCACGGCATCGCGAGGATGCGGCGCCGGGCCGAGAGCTTCGCGCGTGATCTCTACGGGGGGGTTGAGGGTGATCGCGCCGAGCTCGAGCGCAGGTTCGACGACGCGCTCGCGCGCTCGTGGATGGCGTTCCAGCCGATCGTCGACTATCGCAACCGGCGCGTCGTCGCCTACGAGGCGCTGGTCCGGACCGACGAGGACTCGATGCGCCGGCCCGACGTGCTGATCGCCACGGCCGAGCGGCTCGATCGCATCCACGATCTCGGCCGCACCGTCCGCGCCGCGGTCGCCGCCGCCGCGCCGCGGCTGCCGGAGGACGCGCTGCTGTTCGTCAACGTCCATGGCCTCGAGCTCAC
This sequence comes from Myxococcota bacterium, assembly GCA_030857245.1. GTDB lineage: Bacteria > Myxococcota_A > Polyangia > Haliangiales > Haliangiaceae > JABFXX01. Next base: position 5,936 of record JALZOI010000064.1, on the reverse strand, counting down.
GGACGAGCAGCTCTACGAGAGCACCGGGGCGTTCGCCGCGCTCGCGCCGCGCATCGTCCTCGAGATCACCGAGCGCGTGGGACTCGACCCGGCCGCCGGGCCCGCACGGGTCGCGATGCTCCGTAACCTCGGCTACAAGATCGCGGTCGACGATCTCGGCGCCGGGTATGCGGCCCTCGGCGCCCTCGCGACGCTCGAGCCCGACATCGTCAAGCTCGACATGAGCCTCGTCCGCGACGTCAACCGCCACACGGCGAAGCGCCGGGTCGTCGGTGCGATGGCCACGCTCGTCCGCGAGCTCGGCGGGCGCGTGGTCGCCGAGGGCGTCGAGACCGTCGCCGAGCGCGATGCCCTGCTCGATGCCGGCATCGAGCTGCTGCAGGGCTTCCTGTTCGCGCGGCCGACGCGCGAGATCGTCCCGCTGACGTTCTAGGCGCCGGCGGCAGCGATCGACTGCCACGTCGACTGCCAGAGCCGGCAGCGCTGCCAGCGCTGGCAGTCCGGTGCGGCGTGGTCCCGCGCGGTTACGTCGCGAGCGCCGTGGCATGGCGGCTGCTCATGCCAGCCGCACACAAGGAGATTCTCGATGACGCCTACCACCACCAAGCTCTCGCCCCATGCCGTCTGGCTCTTCGCCTTCGGCGCCACCATCGCCGGCATCGGCGCCTCGTACGCCGCGAGCGGCTTCGGCCAGAAGGCGGCCGCCGCCGTCTACTTCGCCGTCATCGCGATCGGCGGGTTCGGCGCGACGTACCTGACGCGCGCGCGCGTCCGGGGCGCCGTGCTCGCCTTCCTCACCGCCGCGGCCGTCGCCGCGATCGCGTACTTCTTCCTCGTCAATGCGCTGTTCCGCACCGCGACGACGGTGATGACGGACGTGGCATCGGGAGGCTCCGCGCACCAGCAAGGCGTCGAGGCCGGCGCGACGTTCGGCACCTTCTTCGGCGTCGTCGTCGCCGCGGTCGTGTTCCTCGAGACGATCGTCGCGGGGATCGGCGGCGCCGTCGCGGGCAGCAAGCTGCGCGACCAGGGCGGGCTGACCGCGGTCGGGGCGATGGGCCGCGCCGCGAGCTAGCGATCGCGCGGCGCGGGTGTCGGGGCGACGGGCGCGCGTCCGATCGATAGCAGCTCGCCGAGGATCCGCCACGTCAGCCCCCAGACCACGTAGCTCTCGTAGCTCCACGCCGGAAAGGTCAGCGCGCTCGCGGGATACGCGTAGGTATCGTCGAGGGCTCCCGACGCGGCGAGATCGAGCGGCAGCCAGAACGCGGCGAGCGCCTCGGGGCCGCACACCGGCTCGAGCGGGGTCGTCGCATGGAACACGAAGGGCATGACCTCGATGCCGGCCGGACCAGAGGTCCGGGGGTGGAGCGGCGTCAGGTTGCCGAGGAGCCGGGCACTGCCCAGATCGACACCGAGCTCCTCGTGCGTCTCGCGGATCGCCGTGGTGACCAGATCGCGGTCCTCGGCATGGTAGCCGCCGCCCGGGAGCGAGATGTGCCCGGACCACGGGTCACCGATGCGCTCGGCGCGCTTCATGAGCAGCACGCGAGGGCCCTCGACGTGGTCCTCGAGCACGCACGCGACGGCGGCGCACCGGCCGGTCGGCTTCGGTGGCGCGGGAGCGGGCACGAGGTGCTTCACGAGCCGATCGAGCAACACCGACACCCCGTCACTCTACCGTGCCCCGAGCATGGCGGTTAGAGTGCCGCCATGCGTACGCGGCGGTTCGGACCGCACGGCGTCGAGGTCCCGGTCGTCGGGATCGGGACGTGGAACATGGAGCGCGACGATCGCTCGCATGCGATCGCAGCGCTGCGGCGGGCACTCGACCTCGGGATGACGCACGTCGACACCGCGGAGATGTACGGCAACGGTCGGGTCGAGACGCTGGTCGGCGAGGCGATCGCCGGACGCCGCGACGAGCTCTTCCTGGTCTCGAAGGTGCTGCCGAGCAATGCCGCGTTCGACGTCGCGCAGCGGGCCTGCGAGGCCAGCCTGCGACGGCTCGGCACCGACCGCCTCGATCTGTTGCTGCTGCACTGGCGCGGCGACGTCCCGCTCGCCGAGACGTTTCGGGCATTCGAGGCGCTGCGTGCGGCCGGCAAGATCCGCGCGTGGGGCGTGTCGAACTTCGATGATCGAGATCTCGACGAGGCGCTCGCGATCGTCGGCGAGGGCGTGATCGCGTGCAACCAGGTGCTCTATCACCTCGGCGATCGCACGATCGAGCAGCGCGTGATCCCATGGTGCGAGGCGCACCGGATCGAGGTGGTGGCGTACAGCCCGTTCGGCAGCCGCGGCGGTCCGGCGCTGTCACCGAAGCTCGACGCCGTCGCGCGGCGGCTCGGCGCGACGCCCCGCCAGGTCGCGCTGGCGTTCCTCGGACAGCGCTCGTTCGTGATCCCGAAGTCGTCGCAAGCGGCGCACGTCGAGGAGCTGGCGAAGGCAGGGGAGCTCACGCTCGACGCTCCGGCGCTCGCCGACATCGACGCAGCGTTTCCGCGCGGGCCCTGGCAAGGATTATCGATGATATGAGTCGCACCTACGATCTCGTCCTGTTCGGCGCTACCGGGTTCACCGGGCGCCTCGTCGCCGATCACATCGCGCGCTCCACCAGCAAGCCCCGGTGGGCGATCGCCGGCCGCAGCCGCGACAAGCTCGACGCGCTCGGGTTCGGCGTGCCAGTGCTCGTGGCCGATGCGCACGATCGCAAGGCGCTCGATGCGATCGCGAGCGAGGCGCGCGTGGTGTGCTCGACGGTCGGGCCGTACGCGAAGTACGGCACCGATCTCGTGACCGCGTGCGCCGACGCGGGCACGCACTACTGTGATCTCACCGGCGAGTTGCAGTGGCTGCGCCGCGTGATCGACGCGAACCACGAGCGGGCCCGCGCGACCGGCGCCCGGATCGTGAACAGCTGCGGCTTCGACTCGATCCCGTCGGACCTCGGCACGTGGGCGCTCCAGCAGGAGTTCATCGCGCGGTTCGGCCATCCGGCAGCGTCGGTGCTCGCGATGTACGGCGAGACCAGCGGTGGGCTGTCGGGCGGCACCGTCGCGAGTGGCCTGCAGACGGCGGTCGAGGCCGGCGCGGATCGCGAGGTCCGCAAGGTGCTCGCGAATCCGTACGCGCTCGATCCAGATCCGACCGCGGCGCGGCCATCGGTGCCCGACGAGAAGTCGATCGGCTGGGAGCCGAAGCTCAAGATGTTCACGGTGCCGTTCGTGATGGCGCCGTTCAACACGCGGGTGGTCCGGCGCGGTCACGCCCTCGCCGGCTTTCCGTGGGGCGAGGACTTCCGCTACCGCGAGGTCATGAGCACGCCGGCCTCGGTGCGCGGGCTGGCGATGGCGGTCGGCTTCACCGGCGGGCTCGGCGCGATCGCGTTCGCGCTCAAGCGCCCGGCGTTGCGCGACCGCCTCGCGGCGCGCCTGCCGAAGCCGGGCGAGGGGCCGTCGAAGGAGACCCGCGAGAAGGGGCACTGGAAGGTGCGCTTCCTCGCCGAGCGTGGCGACGATCGCCTGACCTACGTCGCCGCGGACCGCGCCGATCCGGGCTACGGCTCGACCGCGAAGATGCTCGGCGAATCCGCGCTCTGTCTCGCCCTCGATCCGCTGACCTCCGAGGGCGGTTGCCTCACGCCATCCGTGGCGATGGGCGCGCATCTCCTCGATCGGCTGCGCGCCTCGGGCCTGGTCTTCGGCCCCGCCAGCTAGGGGGACGCCCTCCACCAACGCAACTTGCGGCGGAGCGGGGCGCGGCCCCGCGGCGCGGCCGAGTTCGTTGCGTTCGTGGAGGGCGTCCGCGTTTCGGCGTCAACGATCTTGAATGGTCAGGATCGTCGAAGTTGCGGTAGTGGAGGGCGTCCCCTTGGTCAGGGCAGGACGCCGATCTGGAAGAGGACCCAGAGGGTCGCGGCCACGTTGCCGTCGCAGTCGAACTTGCGCTGGGCATCGGCGACGGTGGCCCAGGAGGAGCCGCCCTTCTCGATCTTGCCGTTCTCGATGGTGGCCTTCGTGCTGCCGCCGACCTCGACGACGAGCTTGCTGCCGCGCTGCACGGCCTTGCCCTTGGTGCTGCCACCCTTCTCGACGGTGATGTCGCCGCCGGAGCGCCGGATCGTGAACTGCGTGCTCCCGCCCTTCTCGACCCGGTTGTCCTGGCACTTGTAGTCGGCGAACGCCGGCGTGACGACGGTGGTGGTGAGGAGGAGGGCGAGCATGACGTGCTTCATGCGGTCCCGTTCAGCAGCCGGCGTGCCACCCGCAACTACCAGGAATCCGCGGGGGCGCCACGTCGGTGCACCAGGTGCACGTGCGGTGCACCTGCGTGGCGTTCGCGTCTACGATGACCTGTGGCGTACCGGATCCTGGCGTGGTTCCTGCGGATGGTCACGCGCGTGTTCTTCCGCCAGGTCGAGGTGGTCGGGCTCGAGAACATCCCGGCGGACGGGCCCGTGCTGTTCGCGGGGAATCATCCCAACTCGCTGATCGATCCGATCCTGATCATCACGACGTGCGGCCGGAAGGTGCACTTCGCGGCGAAGGACACGCTGTTCCGCGGCCGGCTCATGCGCGTCGTGCTGCGCGGCCTCGGTGCCGTGCCGCTCGCGCGCAAGGTCGAGCACGACGGCACGGGCCGCGCACCGGTCGCGGCCACGCCGCGCGATGCGGCCGAGCTGGGCAAGGTCAATGACGTCGCATTCAGCCACATGTTCGCCGTGCTCGAAGCTGGCGGCGCGATCGGCATCTTTCCCGAGGGGCTATCCCACGACGAGTCGCAGCTCGCGAAGCTCAAGACCGGCGCCGCGCGGCTCGCCCTCGGTGGCGCCGCCCAGGCCGGCCGGCCGATCGCGATCGTGCCGTGCGGCCTGACGTTCATCCATCCGAAGCGGTTCCGCAGCCGCGTGCTCGTCCAGTACGGCCCGCCGGTGGTGATCGCGGCGAGCGCCGCCCCCGACGCCGTGAAGGCCGTGACCGCCGAGATCGATGGCGCCCTTCGTCGGCTCACGATCAATGCCCCGGACTGGGACACCGTGCGGGCGCTCGACACGGTCCGCCGGCTCTACCAGCCGCACGAGATCTCGATCGAGGATCGCATCGAGCTCGCGCGCCGATTCAACACGTACTACGGCGCGGTCGCCGGCGATCCGCGCGTGCTCTCGCTGATGGCGCGCGTGCGGTCCTATCAGGACCAGCTCGACGAGCTCGGCCTCACCGACCGCGAGCTCGCGCGCGATCTGTCGAAGCTCGAGGTCAGCGCGCGGATGATGCGCCACCTCGTGCTCGTCGTGTGGTGGCTGCCGCTGACGGTGCCCGGGGCGCCGCTCCACCTGCCCACGGTGGTGTTCGCGCGGCTCGCCGGCCCGCGCCTGACGCCGCGCAAGGACGTGATCGCGACGACGAAGATGCTGATCGGCATGCTCCTCGTGCTGCTGTCGTACGCGGCCGCCGTCGGCGTGCTGTGGTGGACGTTCGGCTGGCCGTGGGCGCTGCTGGCCGCCGGCATCTTGCCGCTCTCGGGCTGGGCGACGCTGCGCGTGCTCGATCGGTTGCGGCTCGTGCGCCGCGCGTTCGGCGTGCTGTCGCGGCGCCTGCGGTTTCGCAGCGAGGTCAAGGCGCTGCGCGCCGAGCGCGAGCAGCTGGCGGGCGACGTGATCCGCGTCGTCGGCGAGGTCAAGCCGCCCGAGCTCGCGTCGCTGTTTCCGCCCGAGCACCCGGATCGCTTCGATCCCGCCGTCCCATTCGTCGGACTCCGGATCGAGGAGTCGTCGCGCGCGCGGAGGGATGCGGATCTCGATGCCGAGCTCGACAAGGACGCGATGGAGGCGCAGCAGGAGGCGGACGAGGAGGCGGCGGAGCGCCGCTGAGCGGCGGAGCCCGAGCCCGAACCGATCCCGATCCCGATCCCGATCCCGACGCCGATCCCTACCC
>JALZOI010000496.1 GCA_030857245.1 Myxococcota bacterium | reverse complement strand
GCCGCGCTCCGGTGGCGGCGCCGAGAGGCGGTACGGCGAGCCCGCGGCGGGTCGCTACCGCGAGCCCGGTGCGGGTCGGTACGGCGGCGGGTTGGGCGGCGACGAGCGCGGGCGCGGCGACGGCGAGCCCACGCGCGGCCGGTATCGCGGCGATGATCGCGAGGTCAGCACGAGCCGGCAGGACCGTGATGACCGGGGATGGTTCACGGCGCAAGAGGACCGCGACACGTACGAGGATCGACGCGGCTTCGATCACCCGGAGGATCGCGCCCGTGACGACCGCGGCAACGATGATCGCGAGCGGTGCTACGGCGCCGCCGATCGAGACCGCCTCCGTCGGGATCCCCGTCGGTCTTCGTAAGCCCGCCAGGTCCAGCGTGGTTGGAGTCTTGCAGCCAGGCCGGACATGTGGCTCGTCCTCCAGCGGGTGCTTGCCGGTATAGGCCGGAACGTTCGCGGACTTGCGAAACTGCGGGCGCGCCGGCGCAACTATCTACCGCAGCACTGAGATGCACTCCCGGTGCGCGGCGTCGCCCACCCGGGCGTTGTCGCTCGCCGCTCCGAACTCCTCCCATGTCCGCGAACCCCGCCCGCGCCCACGCCTCTCGCGACCTCGTCGTCGTGCAGCGGATCACCGCCGCGCTCAATGCCGCGAGCACCTACGCCGACATCGGCGGGGTCGTCAGCGCGGAGATCGCGACCGTCCTCGGCGCGACCCGCAGCGTGCTCGTGGTCGAGCATCAGCTCGTGGAGCTGCGCGGGGTGACCACCCCCGATGATGCGATCGCGCTCGCCGGCGCGCTCCACTCGATGCCGGCCCGCTGGATCGCCTCGGAGACCGCGCCCGTCGACCTCGCGTGGTTCGGCGGGGTGACGATCGGGGTCTTTCCCTTGACCTCGGGCGACACCCGCGTCGGGACCCTCGTGCTTGGCCTCGACAGCTCCCTCGAGGTCGCGCCGCGCGAGCTCGCCGAGGACCTCGCGGCGGTGCTCGCGGTGGCGGTCACTCGCACGCGGCCGTACGAGCTGATGGTGCGCCGCTACGCCGAGAAGGATCAGTTCCTGTCCCAGCTCGGGCACGAGCTGCGCAACCCGCTGTCGCCGATCATGACCGCCGCCCAGCTGATGCGACTGCGCGCGCCCGACATGCTCGTCAAGGAGCGCTCGACGATCGAGCGCAGCGTCGCGACGCTGATCCGCATCGTCGACGAAGTGCTCGACCTCTCGCGGCTGTCGCGCGGCGGCGTCGAGCTGTCGCGCTCCGCGATCGAGCTCGCCGACGTCGTGACGCAGGCGCTCGACACCGCCAAGGCAGCCGTCGACGAACGTGCGCATCGCGTGACCGTCTCGGTGCCGCACGAGCTCAAGGTCAACGCGGATCGCAGCCGGCTCGCGCAGGCGATCGCCAACGTGATCGGCAACGCGGCGCGGTTCACCCGCAATGGCGGCCACATCCAGATCCACGCCGAGCACGACGGTGATCAGGTCACGCTCGAGGTGATCGACAACGGCAGCGGCATCGACGCCGCGCTGCTGCCCCGCGTGTTCGAGCCCTTCGTCCAGGGCACCGAGCGCAAGGGGGGCCTCGGCGTCGGGCTCGCCGTCACGCGGACGCTCGTCGAGCTCCACAGCGGTAGGGTCAGCGCGTCGAGCAGCGGCCCCGGCCAGGGCACGCGCGTCACCTTCACACTCCCGATCTGGCAGGCGGCCCAGGCCGCCGCGACCCCGGCCGCGCCCGCGCGTGCCGCGACGTCGGAGCCGCCCGAGGATCGTCGGCGGATCCTCGTCGTCGACGACAACGAGGACGCGGCCTGGCTGCTCGCCGAGGCGTTGCGCATGCTCGGTCACGAGGTGCGGGTCTCGCACGACGGCATGAGTGCGCTCGAGCTCGCGCAGCGCTGGTCGCCGGAGATCGCGTTCCTCGACATCGGGCTGCCCGGCATGGACGGGTTCGCTCTGTGCAGCCACCTCGTCAAGCTGCCGATGCGGCCTCACGTGATCGCGGTGACGGGCTACGGCCAGCCCAACGATCGCGAGCGCGCGATCGACGCAGGGTTCGACGCGCACTTCGTGAAGCCCGTGAGCTTGCGCGACGTGCAGTCCGCGATCACGGCGTTCACGCACCAGAACTGACCAAGCAGGCCCGAGCTTGGTGGTATGGGCGCTGCAGGGACAGCCCCCGTGAAGGCGCTCGACGTGATCTCGCAGTACCGGACCGTGCGACAACGCTCGATGAGCGTGTGCGCGCCGCTCTCCGTCGAAGATCATGCGGTGCAGTCGATGCCCGACGCGAGCCCGGCCAAGTGGCACCTCGCGCACACCACGTGGTTCTTCGAGACCTTCGTGCTGCGCGCGCTCGGGCAGCCGGCGCATGACGAGCACTGGTCGTACGTGTTCAACAGCTACTACGACGCGGTCGGCCCCCGCGTCGATCGCGCGCGGCGCGGGACGCTGAGCCGCCCCGGCCTCGACGCGGTGCTCGCGTATCGCGCGAACGTCGACGATCGGATCGCGCGGGCGCTCGGCGACGATGCGCTCGATGCCGCCGCGCAGGCGACGCTCGAGCTCGGACTCCACCACGAACAGCAGCACCAGGAGCTGCTGCTGACCGACGTCAAGCACGCCCTCGGCACCCAGCCGTTCCAGCCGGCGTACCGCGAGGACCTCACGCGCGATGCGTCGAGCGTGATCGCACCGCTCACGTGGATCGATGTCGACGACGAGATCGTCGAGATCGGCGCGGAGCGCGACTTCGCGTTCGACAACGAGCGGCCGCGGCACCGCGTCGTGCTGCCGGCGTACTCGCTCGCCGCGCGCCCGCTCGCCAACGCCGAGGTGCTCGCGTTCATCGGCGATGGCGGCTACACCGACCCGCGGTGCTGGCTGGCGGATGGTTTCGCGACGGCGCAGCGCGAAGGCTGGCGCGCGCCGCTGTACTGGGAGCGCTGCGACGGCGTGTGGATGCACTACGACCTCGCCGGGGTCCGCGAGGTCGATCCCGCCGAGACGGCGTGCCACCTGTCGTACTACGAGGCCGATGCGCTCGCTCGCTGGGCCGGTGCGCGGCTGCCGACGGAGGCCGAGTGGGAGCACGCCGCGCGTGGGCTGCGCGCCCGTGATGGCCACTGGGCGGACGACGAGCGCCTGCACCCGCGCGCCGCCGTGGGCGACGGCCTCGTGCAGGTGTTCGGCGACGTGTGGGAGTGGACGCAGACGGCCTACGCGCCGTACCCCGGCTTTCGCCCGCTCGCGGGCGCGCTGGGCGAGTACAACGGCAAGTTCATGTCGGGGCAGATGGTGCTGCGCGGCGGCTCCTGCCTGACGCCGCGCGGTCACGTCCGCGCGAGCTACCGCAACTTCTTCGCGCCGTCGACCCGCTGGCAGATGGCTGGCGTGCGGCTCGCGAGCGACCGAGGGAGACCACCATGGTGATGCAGCATTCGACCGTCCATCGCACCCTGATCGAGGACGACGTCCTCGCTGGCCTGCGCGAGCCGCGCAAGCGGCTGCCGTGTCGCTTGCTGTACGACTCCGTGGGTGCGGAGCTGTTCGAGCGGATCACCACCCTCGAGGAGTACTACCCGACGCGCGTCGAGCTCGAGCTGCTCGAGCGGCACCTGCCGCAGATCGCGCACCAGGTCGGTCCCGACGCCCGCGTCATCGAGCCCGGCAGCGGCGATGGTCGCAAGCCGCGCACGCTGCTGCGCGGGCTCGAGCGGCCGTCGAGCTACGTGCCGATCGACGTCGCGCACGAGCAGCTGCATCACTGGGTCGGCACGCTGCAGACCGAGATGCCGCATCTCGACATCCAGCCCGTCACCGCGGACTACACGCAGCCGTTCGCGCTGCCGTCGCCGCAGCACGAGTGGAAGCGGACCCTGGTGTTCTTCCCGGGCTCGACGATCGGCAACTTCGAGCCCGCGGAGGCGCGCAGCTTCCTCGCGACGCTCGGTCGGATCGCCGGCGATGATCGCCTGCTGCTGCTCGGCGCCGACGCGACGCGCGATCCGCTCGCGCTGCTCCGTGCGTACGACGACGAGGCCGGCGTCACCGCCGCGTTCAACAAGAACATCCTCGCGAACCTCAACCGCAGTCGCGGCGCCACCTTCGATCTCGACTGCTTCGACCATCGCGCGGTGTGGAACGCGGCGGCGTCGCGCGTCGAGATGCAGCTGGTCAGCACGTGCCGCCAGCTCGTCCGCGTGGATGGTCATGTCATCACGTTCTCGCCGGGCGAGGTCATCACGACCGAGCACTGCTACAAGCACACGCCCGAGGCGATGCAGGCCTTGCTGTCGGCCGCCGGCTGGCGGACCCGGCAGGTGTTCACGTCGTCGCACCAGCCGTTCCGGTTGTGGCTCTGCGAGGCGGTCAGCTGGCCGCGCTAGTTGTAGAGTTTCGCCAACCATGGCCAAGCAGGACTCCTCGCCGCTCTCGGACGCGGCCGCAGCGTTCGACAGCGAGCTCGCCTCCTACTCACGCCTCGGCCGGCTGTTCGTGGAGACGCCGCTGTCGAGCTTGAAGACGCTCGAGCGCGCGAACACGACGCTCGCCGAGATCGCCGCGTGCGAGGAGCGGCTCCAGGCCGCCGGCCAGGCCCTGGTCAAGGCGCTGTCGAGCGCGCGCGATCAGCAGGAGCTCCTCGCGAAGGATGTCGTCGCACATGTCCCCACGTTGCAGGCGCGCAACCAGCAGCTCCAGGACCTCATGAAGGAGCTCGGGGCGGTCGCCGGGGAGGTCGCGGGGCTGAACGAGGTCATCGGCCAGCACAAGGAGAACGGGGACGCGACGAGGTCGCCGACCCCGGCGGACGCGCGCGACGTGTCGGAGACCGTGCTCGCGCTGTCGGATCGCGCCGAGCGGCTCGCCGGGACCGCCCGCGAGATCGATTTCGAGGAGCTGGCCACCCAGGCTCACGCGCTGCATCAGCGTCTGCAAGTGATCGGTAAGAAGCTGCAGAAGGCGGGCGGCGGCTAGTATGATGGAGTGATGTGGCGCGTCCTGCTCCTCGTCGCGAGCGGCTGCGGCCGCGTCGGCTACGAAGCGCGCCCGCTCGGTGATGGTGCCGTGGAGCCCGAGGACGGCGGGACGGAGGACGGTCAGATCGATGCGTCGATCGATGCGGTCGCGCCGGTCGGCTGCGGCACGCTGCTGCTCGACGATCCGTTCGATGACGGCATGGCGGCGCCGAGCTTCGTCGCGACCGCCGAGCCCGGCCTGACGGTCAGCGAGGCCGAGGGCCGCATGCGCGTGCAGTTCGCGGCGAGCGTGACCGGCAACAGGTACGGCCACTATCGCTCCATCACCGCCTATCCGACGGCGGGCCTGTGTGTCGTCGTCAGACCCGTCGAGCTTCCGGCGAACGGCGGCGCGGTCTATCTCAAGCTGCGCACCGCGCAGCTCGAGGTCGAGTTCTACGGCCACGGCACCGTGCTCGAGCTGCGCAAGCGCCAGAGCTCCGTCGTCGAGACCATCGGTACGCTCCCCTTCGATCTCGCGGTGCACGCGTTCTGGCGGCTCCGCCAGCAGGGCACGACGACGTTCTGGGATACCTCCACCGACGGCGTGACGTTCACGGCGCGCGGCATGCTCGACGGCTTCTTCTCCGCGACGACCTGCCAGTTCGAGCTCGGCGCGGGCTCGCTCGCCGCGATCACCGACGGCGGATTCGCCAGCTTCGAGAGCGCGGCCGCCTACGGCCCCTGAAGCCCTCGGAGGCCGAGGCGGCGCGCAGCGGACCGCGCAGCCGCGGTGAGCTGGGGCAGGACGACCGCGGCGACGTGCGCGGGCATGCCGTGGACGCTGC
>JALZOI010000495.1 GCA_030857245.1 Myxococcota bacterium | reverse complement strand
GCGCCATCAAGCGCGCGCTCCGCCGGGGCGCGGCCGGCTCGCTGAGGCGCGGCCTGGTCGTCGAGCTCGAGGAGCTCGCCCCGCTCACCCACGCGGCCGAGACGCGGAACGGCCTCGCGGCCTATGGCGAGGAGCTCGCGCGGCAGCTCGCCTTGCCGCTGGCGGAGCAGCCGACGGTCAGCGAGCTCGTCGCGCTCATGGATGGCGGCGGGCCGGCGGTATCGCGCGTGTCGTGACACGCGAGCCACCGGCATTCGCGCCCGAGCGTCACGCTCGACCGCGGTCGCGCCGATGGTATCATCGCGTGATGTACCTCGCCGTCGTGGCGTGTCTGCTTGTCGGATGTGGGCGGAGCGGGTTCGTGCCGCGCGCTGATGCAGCCCCGATCGATACGGCGGACCACACCGTCTTGCGCGTCACCGATGGCCTCCTCGTCCTGTATACGTTCGAGGAAGCGACAGGCGTGGTTGCGCGCGATGTCTCGGGCGTCACCCCGCTGCTCGACGTCCAGCTCGGCACGGGGGCCGACTGGATCCCCGGCGGGATCGAGTTCCGGGCGTCCGCGGACGCGGCCGTCAGTGCCGCCCCCGCAACCAAGATCACGGACGCGTGCGTGGCCTCTCGCGAGGTCACGATCGAGGCCTGGGTCGCCGCGACCACGACGGCGATCGGCGTCGGCGCCGCTCGGATCGTGGCCGTGGGAGCGGCCAACAACGTCTCGGCGCTCAGCCTCGGTCTCGAAGCGAGCGCGTACTACGGACAGGTCCGCACCACGACGGCATCGACGAAGCTGGCGAGCACGCTGGAAGCGACCACCGACCTCGTCCACCTCGTCCACGCCCGCACGACCGCCGGCGAACGTACGCTCTACGTGGACGGCATGCAGCGCGGCGCATCGGTCACGGACGGCACCTTCGATAACTGGGACGCCACCTTGCCCGTCACGCTCGGCAACGCCGTCGGCGGCGGCGTGTCGTGGCCCGGCCGCATCTTCCTCGCGGCCATCTACTGCCGCGCGCTGACGCCGGACGAGGTCATGCAGAACCTCGCGGCGGGCCCGTAGCGCTTCACCAGCCGATCACGGCTCAGGGTGCGGGCTGGACGACCGTGCTCGCGCGGATCGTCACCGCGGTCTGCGCGAGCAGGCGGCCGTTGATCGACGCACCGGTGTCGAGCGTGATGGCCGTCTGGCTCAGCACGACGCCCTCGAGGTGCGACGTCGTCCCGGAGGTCACCTCGCCGCCGACCTGCCAGAAGATGTTCTTCGCGAGCGCACTGCCCGCGAGCGTCATGGCGACGCCATTGGCCACGGTCAGGTTGCCGGCGATCTGGAAGATCCACACGTCGGTCGCGCTGCCGCTCAGCATGACGCTCGTCGGGATCAGCAGATCGGTGCCCCACTTGTAGACGCCGGGGGCCAGCGTGATCGAGCCGATCGTACCGGCGCCGAGGTTGATCTTGTCCGCGTCCGGCGCGCGCGCCGCCGCGTCGGTGAACGCGATCTCCATGTCGCTGACCGCGGTGGTCAGGTTCGAAGGCGTCGGCGCGGCGTAGTTCGCCGCGTAGATCTTGCCGGTCACCTGCGCCGAGGTCGAGAACACGTTCGTGGCGTCGGCCGTGAGATCGAAGCCGATGATGGCCGTCGCGGCGATCGGGCTGACGCCCAGATCACCGGTCACCGCGGAGGTCGGCACCGTGGTGATCCCGCTCTTGGCGAGGATCACGAAGTTACCGGCGGTGCCGAGGTTCACCGGGATGCCCGGCGCCACGCTGGTGCCCGTCATGAACGTCCAGGTATGCGGGGTCGCGAGCGCGACCTGCGCCGCGCTCTTCGCGCCAACCGTGACCGTCGCGCGATACGTGGTGTTGGGGAGCAGCATGGCCGACGGCCAGAACTCCAGCGAGGTGCTGCGGGCGACGACGCTGCCCGTCACCGCGACCTCCGGGTTGCCGACGGTCAGCGTGAAGGTCGTGCCGTTGAGCGTCGAGCGATCCATCGGCTCGCTGAACGTGACCCCGACGTTGGTGTTGATCGCCACGTCGGGGGCGCCCGTCGCGGGTCGGTTCGAGAGCACCGTCGGCGTGGTGGCCTGGACGGCGTCCGTGGCCGCGTCGCGGTTGGCGTTGCCATCGATCCCGCCGTCGCCGCCGGTCCCGGGGACGATGTTGTCGCCGCAGGCGGCGAGCATGGTGAGCAGCAGACAAAGCGAGCTACGTGTCGTCATGTTCAGGCGCATATGTGTTCCCCCGGGCGTGGTTCCGGCGACAGCCGGACCACCCCCCGAGGACTTGCCTGCAAGGACCGCTCCGCGCGAGACGACGGCGCACAGTTGGCGTGGGCACCGTTCGCACGGTCGATCACACCCCGGATCGCGTGCTGCGTGGCAAACCGGCCGATCCGGTACCGGGCGGTGAGCCGGCCCGCTCGGCGACGGTCTCCGCCGCTGTGAGCAAGCGAGCACAGCCCTGCGATCGCGATGGCAGGTGCGCAGGATCGTCAGCCCGCGCGTCGGCGGCGGCAGCGGCGTTCGCTCGGCTACGACGCGAGCAACGCCTGCGCGAGCTCCGGCTGGTTCAGCAGCCGGTTGACCGCTGCATCGATGCTGGCCTTCGACTGCCGCTCGAGCCGGCTCTCGATCTGGCGGTACCGCGCGGCGAGGCGGCGGGTCTCGGCGGCGCGCAGCTTCGCGTCGACGAGGATCGGCTGGCTCGGGCGCAGCTCGGGCTTCATCGTCACGGGCCGGAACGGGCGCTGGATGAGCGCGAGCTCGGCCTGGGTCAGGCCCGACGTCAGGATCCAGTCCATCACCGGCCCCTGCGAGACGTCGGCGAGCTTGATGAAGTTGTTCTCGTCCGCGACCTGCTTGACGAGCACGGTCTCGCCCGAGGCGCGGATGATCGTCGCGGCCGCGCAGTAGTGGCCGTCCTGATCGCGCCACACGTTCGCGAGCTCGGAGCTGAATACGTTGTTCGGGTACACGCCGGCGATCCGGTAGGCGCGGAACCGCGCGAGGTTCGCCGTGCGGTTCGCGACGAGCCGGGCGCGCAGCGCGGCGCGCTCGATGACGACCGGTGCCATCCGCAGCGCCGCGCCGGCGGGGCCGACCTCGGTGACGCCGGCATCCGCGACCGCGCCGAGATCGATCGGCTGGTGCGGGCGCGCCGACGGCGGCGGCTGCGCGAAGCCACCGGCAGCGGCAGGCGCCGCGGCTGCCGCCACGAGGGAGGTGAGCGCGAGGGTGAGCGAGATCCGGGAGAGTGCAGAGGTCATGGGAGGTCCTCGGGGAGAGCGATGACGCAGGTGGTTCAGGTGGCGGTCGGGGCGAGCAGCTGGGCGGCGAGCTCGGGGTGCTGCAGCAAGCGCTCGACGGCGGCGTCGAGGCTCGCGCGGGCCTGCCGCACGATCGCGCGATCGACCTGCTTGTACTTCGCTGTCAGGCGGCGGTCCTCGGCGCGGCGCAGCCGGCGATCGACGAGCGTCGGCGTGGTGTCGCGGACGACGCGCATCATCGGCTCCTGGATCGCGGCGATCTCGTCATGGGTCAGGCCGGACGTCAGGATCCAGTCCAGCACCGGGCCGTCGCTGACGTCCGCGAGCCGGATGAAGTTGTCCTGCTCGGCGATCCGCGCGACCTGGGCGTCCCAGCCGGACAGCTTCATCACCGTCGCCGCGGCACACAGGTGGCCGGCGTCATCGAGCCAGACGTTGAGCTTGCGAGCGTCGTACGTGTTGTTCGGGAACACGCCCTTGCGCTGGTAGCTGCGAAACCGCGCGAGGTTCGCGGCGCGGTTCGCGGCGAGCTTGGTTCGCAGGGCGGCGCGATCGAGGTGCTGCGCGGCGTCGCCGTCCGGACGGGCGGCGGCGGGCGCGTGCGAGAACTGGTGGTGCGCGATCGGCGCGGCACGCGGGGCTTCGACGCTGCGATCGGCGCGATCGGCGAACGCGGACGTGGTGAGCGAGGCGACGAGCGACAGGGCGAGCATGAAGCGAGACATGACGGTTCCTTGCGACACGTGCGCGGAGGGAGGGAGCGCGCGGCCCCGGCGCGGCATCGAGGCCGAGCGGCGGTGGCGAGTGTCTGGAAGCTAGTAACGCGGTCGGTCGCCGCGCGGTCTACGCCGGTCTGTAAGGCGCGTGTAAGCCGGGTCGCCAAGCGCGCCATGCCGCCATGCCGCCGAGGATCGAACCAGGAGGGGAATGCTCCTCCCAGCATTGCCTGGCGCGCTTGGCTGCCTCGGCGCGCTCGGCGACCCGCTGAACCCGTCAGCTGACGGGCATCTCGCCGGACGTCGACGGCGGCATCTCGCGGAGGTGACGCAGCGGCAGCAGGAACAGCGGCGAGACCAGGCCGATCAGCACCCCGACCCACACGGCGGTGAGCGTCCCGAACAGCTCCGCGAGGCCACCGGCGAGCAGCGCCGCGACCGGCAGCAGGCCCGACGTGCAGACGTGGATCGCGGCGTTGGCGCGGCCGAGCGTCTCGCGCGGCAGCACGATCTGGCGGAGCGTGACCGCCTGGATCACGAAGGCGACCGCGAAGCCATCGCTGAAGAGCTGGTGTGCCGCCAGCAGCGCGAAGGCGATCGCGAAGCTGCCGCCGATCAGCGGGCTCCCGGCGAGCGGGATCAGCAGCGCGCACGCGAGCGACGCGATCGACGTCAGCAGCAGCGTGCGACCAAGGCCGAGCCGCGCGACGAGCTTGCGCGAGATCACCGCGCCCGCGAGCGAGCCGACGCCGCCGATCGCGACGATCACGCCGAACATGCCCTCGGAGACCCCGACCACGCGGAGACAGAACGGCGTGTAGAGCGCCATGAAGAACCCGCCCGACAGCGACCACACCATGTGCGAGAGCACGATCGGGCGGACGACAGGATGCGCGAACACGATGCGCAGCCCGATCCGCAGATCCTCGCTGAGGTGCTTCGGTGGTGGCCGCTTCTCGGGCACCGGCTCGACGGTGCGGATCCGTCCGAGCATCAGCGCGGACCACACGTACGTGGCCGCATCGATCACGACCGCGATCGGTGCGCCGAGGATGCCGATCAGGTAACCCGCGCTCGCCGGGCCCGTGATCTCCGCGATCGCCTCGGTCGACTCGAGCTTCGCGTTGCCCTCGGCGAGCTGCTTCCGGCCGATCAACGCCGGCAGGTACGTGTTGTCCGTGATCATGAACAGCGCCGACGCACCGCCGACGACCGCGCCCACGAGCATGACGTGCAGCATCGAGAGGAACCCGAGCAGCCACGCCACCGTGAGCGACGCGACGAACGCCGCGCGGATCAGATCCGCGGCGATCAAAATCCGCCGCTTGCGGCTGCGATCGATGAACCCGCCCGCGAACAGCCCGACGAGGATGCCGGGCGCGAGCTGGAGCGCCATCAGCACCGCGATCATGCCGTCGCTCTGGTGGAGCATCGACACCGCGATGATCGGCAGCGCCGTCCGCGTGATCCGGGAGCCGTACGCGCTGAACGCCTGCGCGGCCCACAGCCGGAGAAAGTCCGCGTTGCGCCACAGGCCGTCGCGCTCGCGCAGATCGAACACCGCGATCAATCTACCTGGTCACGGCCGCTCGCGCCGATGTGCGAGCCAGCTCACGCGCCGGACCGATCACCGGGCGACGGACCGTCGGGCGACCACCGACCGACCACCCGGCGATCCGACCGACCCGCACGGCCGATCAGAACGGGATGTCGTCGTCGGGACCACCGCCACCGCCACCACCGCCGCCGCCACCGCCGCCGCCGTAGCCGCCGAAGTCAGCATCCCCCGGAGGCGGACCGTCGCCCGGTCCGCGCTCGCGCCCGCCGCC
>JALZOI010000494.1 GCA_030857245.1 Myxococcota bacterium | reverse complement strand
ACGTTGGTCGCAGCACACGCGAGCGTGGAAGCGACCCGCAACCGTCATCCTCAACCCGGAGAATCACACCGAAGCTGAACGACTCGCATCCTGAAATCTCATGCGACAACTACCTTGATTTTCGCCGTTTCTCGCTCTCGCCGATCCACTTCGAGACGACCTTGCTGAGATCGACCTGGTACAGCTCGAGCCCGAGCTCGTTGGCGATCAGGCCCGCGACCATCGTCTTCCCCGTACCCGGCGCGCCCGAGAACATCGCGGCGATGCCGGTGCCGCGCGGCATCTTCGCCCGGTAGCCCCACTCCTCGTAGACCAGGTGAGCCTACTCGGCACGGCCGATCAGGGCGATGATCTGGCTCTCGACGTCGTCGGGCAGCACGCAGTCATCCCAGGTCTGCTTGACGACGATGCGCTCCGCCAGGCCGGCCATCCGCTGGGCCGTGTTGTGGCGCATCCCGGCGACCAGCTCCGCGGCGGTCAACAGATCGGCCGCCCCCTTGCGCGCGATCGCGCGAGCGCTCGCCACGGCGCGCTCGATCGCGCCCGCGCCGATCCGGTAGCGCTGCGCGAGGGCAGGGTGCTCGTCGCCGGTGAGGTGACGCCACAGCACGAGCCGCGCGCTGACGTCGGGCACGTTCCAGGTGACGCGCACCGTCGGCCGGGTCGAACGCAGCTCGAAGCCCTCCCGGCTCGTGATCAGCACGACGGGCACGGTGGCCTGCTCGACGTGGAGCGCGAGCGTTCGTCGCCGGCTGTCGCGCGCCTCGGTCGTGTCGAGCTCCTCGGGGTTGACGATCACCGCGATCGCGTCGCGCAGCGAGGCTTCGCGGAACAGCCCGAGGAGGGCCAGCGCGAGAGCGTCTGGCGAGGCGTCATGACTCGCGAGATCGAGCGCGAGCACGGCGCGGCTCGTGCTCTGGGCGATCGCACTGCGCCGGCCGGTGGCTTCGGGGCCGCTCACGATCAGCAGGATGTCGGGTGTGGACAGCGTGGCAGCAATCAAGTCGAGCGCATCGCGCTGCGCATCATCGAGCACGATGTGGCCCGGCGTCGCGAGCGCGACGATCCCGAGCGGCAGGCGCGAGCCACCGGGCCCGTCGAGCAGATACTGGAGCAGCTCGGGAACGGGACTCCACGGCGTGCTGGTGGGCAACCAGCTTCCCGGTGCCGCCTGCAGGAGACCGATGCGCGGCAACGAACGATCGGCCTGCAGCGCGCGTCCGATGCTCTGGGAGCTCGCGGCGTCGAGGCGGGCGATCCGGCTGTACAGCGCGGTCGACATGCCCTGGACGGCGTTGCCATCGAGCGCCCGCGCATGGACGAACAGCCGCGGATCGGTGGCGAGCGCGACCGTGACCCACAGGAAGTCGATCTCCTGCGCGGTCCAGCCAAACCGCGCGGCCAGGTCGAGCATGGGTCGACCCTCCAGCGGCAACGCCGCGAGCTCGCGCTGCACTGCCTCGAGCTCGGCCTGGATGGCGTCGGCACTTGCCACGCCGTCCTCGGCACCCGCACGAAGCACCGCGGAGATCGTTCGCAACAGGGCTGCCTGCATCTGCAGCGCGTAGTCGCGAGCCGCCCCCACCAACGCCATCCGCGGCGACATTACTCGAAGTCGCCCGCATTGCAATCGCGATGTACGACGGCGGGGCGTCCGTGGTGGTGCGCGCCTCGTCGGCTAGGCGCGCGCAGGCGCTCAGGCCTTCGGCGCGGGCTTCGGCGCGACCGCGCTCTGCACGCGCGCCTGGGCGAGCTCGTGCAGCGTGCGCATCACGCTGTAGGCGGCGACCTCGGCGAGCAGCCGCGTGACGTTCGCGTGCTGGGCGTCGTCGAGGGAGCCCTCGACCGCCTTCATGGCGGTGACGACGTTCTGCTCCTGGGTCGCGAGCTCCTTCGCATCGATCATGCCGTCGGCGATCGACTGCGTGAAGTGCTCGAGCTGACCGACGTGGGCGTCGAGGTCGGGGGTGGTGTCGTCGTTGATCCAGCTGGCGCGGGGCATGGCTATCTCTCCTCGAGGATCTGTTTGATCGCGGTCAGTCGCTCCTGCAGCTTTTCGCGGCCGCCGAGCTTGGTGAGCTTCTCGAGCTTGCTCGCGGGCAAGAACTCGATGTCGGTGCACTCGATGATCGCCGCGAGCTCCTGGGCCTCGCGTTCGAGCGTCTGGGTCGACGGCATGAAGCCGGCGAGGGCGGCGGTCAGCGCCTCCTTCGTGATCGTCCGCGAGCCACCGAGCAGCGACGTGCGGAACGCGCGGCCGATGATGCCCTCGATGTCCGCCCCCGACAGGTTGCCCTGGTGCGGGATGACGTCGGGCAGGTCGGCCTCCGCGATCGACGTCCCCGACTTCCGGGCGAGCACGACGAGCATCGTCTTCAGCTCGGCCTGCTCGGTCGGGTAGAACAGCGGGATGTGGACCTCGGCGCGGCCCTGGCGCTTGAGATCGACCGGCAGGTTGTCGGGCCGCGCGGTCAGCAGCATCCAGATGATCTTGCCGCGGTACGCGGTGTCGCCCATCTGCGAGGCGATCATGCCGAACGTGCGCGCGCCGACGCCGGAGTCGCCGCCCTGGTCGCGATCGCCGAGCATGGCGTCCGCCTCGTCGACGATCACCACGACCGGGCCCATCGAGCGCAGCACGTTGAGGACGCGCTCGAGGTTGCCCTCGGTCTCGCCGACGTACTTGCTGCGGAAGTTCTTGAGCACGACGGCCGGGATGCCGATCGAGCCCGCGACGCAGGTCGCGAGGAAGCTCTTGCCGGTGCCGACGGGGCCGCAGAACAGATAGCCCATCGGCACGGTCTCGAGCTCGCCGCGCTTGATGAGCTCGGCATCGTCGAGCAGGCGCTGCTTGGCGGCCTCGTGGCCGACCACGGTGTCGAGCCCCCACTTCGGCTCGACGAACTCCAGCATCCCCTGCGCCTGGCGCTCGATCAGCCGCTTCTTGAGCTCCTTGAAGTAGCCGCGATCGAGCCGGCGGCTGCCCTCGATGGTCGAGCGCAGCAGGACCTCCAGATCCGTGAGGCCGATGCCCGCGGTCAGCTTGCCGAGCTCGGCCGCCGTGTAGTCGGAGAAGCTCGCGAGGTCGCGGCCGCTCGCCTTCACCTGGGCGTCGAGGAACGCCGCGCGCTCGGCGGCATCGGGGAGCGGGACCTCGAGGGTGGCGACGTGCGGGTTGGCCGAGATCCGCTCGGCGATGCTCGAGAGCCGCGGATCGATCAGCACGAACGCCATGTTGAGGCGCTTGACGTACGGGCTCGACGCCCAGTTGAGCAGCGTCACCAGGTGGGTCTGCTCGCCGAGGCCGAGGCGATCGCCGCTCGGCGCGACGTACCCCGCGTGGTCGATGAGGATCGCCGTGCGCAGCCGCTTCTCGGGATCCGCCATCACGTTCTTCTGCACGAGCAGATCGATCGCGGCGAGGCCCTTCGTGGGGTCGCGGGGCAGGGCGCGCAGATCGCCGAGCCACTTGTTCGCGACCTCGACCATCTCCTGCAGCCGCTTGCCGTTCGAGCCCGCGGCGCAGCGCAGGCCGCGCGCGAGGTCGTAGTGGATGACGAGGTCCCAGCGGCCGAACAGCTGCTCCGACAGGAAGTCGGCGAGGCCGATCCAGCGGTCGGGCCCGGCGCGCACCACGTCGAACGTGTTGCCGTGGACCACGAACATCGACGTCGTACCGGAGAAGTAGAGCTCCGCGAGCTTCGCCGCCCACGGCGGGAAGTGCGGCGGCAGCTGGACCGTGCGGGTGACCCCTTCACTACCGGCGAGCGTCTTCTGCTCGCTCTTCGGCTCGGTGGTCGCGTCCGGCGCGACCGTCGGCGGCTTCGGTGGTCCTGCGGTGGTGGTCACGAGCCCGAGCTCCTGCGGCCGCTGCCGCCTTCGAGGGCCATGCGTCCCGGCGCGAGATCGGTGTCCAGGATCGACGGCGTGGTGTCGGCATCGGTGACGCCGGTGATCGTCTGCAGCTCGCGGATCGTCTCCTCGGTCTGCGTGATGCCCTCGGAGATCGCGTCGATCCGGCTCGACATCTGATCGGGATCGGTGTGGCTGACCGCCATCTCGGTGAGCGCCGCGATCTTGTTCTCGAGCCGGTCGAGCTCGGTCGCCACGAACTCGGCGTTGTGCTTGGCCTTCTCGAGGTTCTCCTTGCGGAGCCCGACGGTGGCGATGCTGTCATCGAGCGAGCGCAGGATCCGGTCGTCGGCCTCGAGCTCGTCGGCGACCGAGTCCGCGCGCTTCTTGCGGCGGCCCTGGAGATCGACGACCGCCTTGTCGATCGATCCCTCGTCGGCGGCTTGCAGGAATCGCACGATGGCCTGCTCCGAGAGCAGGAGGCGGAGGAACACCCAGAGCAGGCGATCGAGCGCCGGCGTCCGCAGCTCGCTCGCCGCGCCGCTGGCGTCCCGGGTCTCGCCGCGCACCGCATTCGCGATCCGTGACATCTCCACGCACCGCGCGCGCAGCCGGAGGAACCGCGAACGGCGGTCCTCGGTCAACGACTTGAGGACCTCGAGGATGCGGTCGCGCGCGCTGCCCTGGCTCTCGGGGCGCGCGGCCGCGAGCGGACCGGTGGCACCTCGCTGCTCGGCGTGCGCCCGCGCGTCGATCGCGGCCTGGAAGCGCGGCATCGCGGCGAGCCCGGCGAGGTAGGTGACCTCGGCCGCTGCGACGAGCGGCAGCGCGATGTCGGCGTGGCCCGAGACGATGGCGGCCGCGGCGGCCCCGCCGAACACCAGCAGGTTCCAGCGGAACGTGAACGCTTCCTTGAGGTACCGGAAGAGCCCGGCCTTTGGCCTCGCCATCGCTAGTCTCCTGCCCGGTTGGAGGACTCGAGCCGATCGATGGTCTCGCGGATGCCCATCACGACATCGATGAACTTCGGATCTCGCTGCATCTCGATCGACGGTCGATCCGGCGGCGGGACGCGGATCTCCTCCAGCACCGTCCCGGGGGAGTTCGAGAACAGCAGGATGTGATCGCCGAGGAACACGGCCTCCTCGATCGAGTGCGTGATGAAGAAGATCGTGGGCGACTGCTCGCGCCACAGCTTGACCAGGTTGTCCTGCATGCGCGACCGGGTCGGCGGATCGAGCGCACCGAACGGCTCGTCCATCAGGATGATCCGCGGCTCGAGGATCAGCGTGCGCGCGATCGCGACGCGCTGGCGCATGCCGCCCGACAGCTGGTGCGGGTACTTGTCGGCGTCCTTCTTGTTCGACAGCCCGACCTTCGTGATCCACACGCGTGCGCGATCGAGGCGCTCGGCCTTCGGCACGCCGCGGCACTCGAGGCCGAACGCGATGTTCTCGAGGACGGAGCGGTTATCGAACGAGGTGTAGTCCTGGAACACCATGCCGCGGTCCGGGCCGGGACCGGAGATCGGCTTGCCGTCGACGAGGACCGTGCCCGAGGTCTGCGGGAACTGGGGCAGCAGGCCCGCGATCATCCGGATCACGGTCGACTTGCCGCAGCCCGATGGCCCGAGGATCGAGACGAACTCGCCGCGCCCCGGGTAGTCCGGGATCGTGAACGAGACGTCCTTGATGGCGGTGAACGCGGAGCGGCCCTCGCCGTACGTCTTGGTGACCTTGTCGAAGCTGACGACCGGCGCCTTGGCGAGCGGCTTGGCGAGCGGCTCCATCCTGACCGGCTCGCCGCCGGTGACCTTCGCGGTCGCCTTCGCGGCCGTGTCAGCCTTCGCGTCGATGGCGAGCGCAGCGGCCTCGGCCTTCGTGGTCGGCGCATCGACGGCGGGCGCGCCGGTCGCGGGCGCGGCTGCGGCTGGATGCGCGGTGACCGCGGGGCCCCCGAGCAGCTCCGCCT
>JALZOI010000493.1 GCA_030857245.1 Myxococcota bacterium | reverse complement strand
GTCGTCGAGGAACGACACCATGCCGGCCGCGGCCGCGGGCATCGGCAGGTTCGCCGCCTCGTCGCGATCACCGCCCCACCGCGTCCGCAGCCAGTCGGCCAGCCGCTGCGACGGCGCGAGCCCGGCATCGCGCGTTCGCTCCGCGACGACGAACGCGTCGAGCGCGACGCCCATGTCGCGCGCACTCGCGAACCGCGCCGCGCGGTCGAGCGAGGTCGCGCGCCGGATGATCGCGGCGAGCGCCTCGGGGATCTTCGGATCGATCGCCGGCAGCGCACCGCTCTTCGCCGCCGCCACCGTCGATGCACGATCGGTCGTCGGCCGGACGTGCGCGCCGATCAGCGCCTCCCACAGCACGATGCCGAGGGCGTAGGTGTCGATCCGGCCGTCGCACTCCTCCCCGCGCGCCTGCTCGGGCGCCATGTAGCCGGGCGTGCCGACGGTGCCCGCCGCATCGCCGACCACGGCGGCGATCCCGAAGTCGGCGAGCTTGACCTCGCCCGCCCACGACAGCAGCACGTTGCGCGCGGTGACGTCGCGGTGGATCACCGGCTCGCTGCGGCCCTGTGCGTGGTCGAGCGCCTGGCAGCACTCGACGGCGACGAACGCCGCGAGCAGCGGCTCCATGCCGGCGCCTGGCTCGCGCGCGATCGACGAGCCGAGGTCCTTGCCGTCGATGTGCTCCATCGCGAGGAACACGTCATCTCCGATCCGCCCGAAGTCGAAGACCGGGACGATGTTCTGCTGGACGAGCGACATCGACAGCTGCGCCTCGCGCACGAACATGTCGAGGAACCTCGGATCCCGGCTGCGATCCCGGCGCAGCCGCTTGATGACCAGCCGCTTCTCGACCCCGGCGACCCGGCGACGGGCCAGGTAGACGTCCGCCATCCCGCCGCGGGCGAGCGGCCGCAGCAGCTCGTAACGGCCTAGCTTCGACAAGGAGCCCGGATTATAGGCCACCGCCGCACGCGTGACACCGGTCGCGCTCCGCCGGGGAGCCCGGAAGCGCGCGATCGCCGCCCGGGACGGTTATAGTTGCCGGGTGCGAGCCCACCTGCTCGTCGCTGGCGTCCTGGCGACGACGACGACCACGAGCGCCGGGGCGGCCCCCGCCGCCGACGTCGTCGTGGCGTGGTCCGCCCAGCCGCTCGGCGTCACCGGCATCGCGATCAACGGCGCGGCGAGCCGGGCCGGCGCTTCGTACATCGACGTCAGCCCCGAGGCGGTCGCGCTGCCCGACGCCCTCCCGCTGATCAAGCGCGGCATCGCGGCCTACGGGAACCTCGAGCTCGAGGCCGCGATCAACAGCCTCGACGCGGCGGCCAGCCTGATCGATCAGACCGGCGCGGCGGCGATCGACACGACGATGCTCGCCGACCTGTTCCTCTACCGGGCGCTCGCGCATGCCACCCGCGGCAACGACGCCCGGAGCTGGGATGACCTCGTCGTGGTCGCCGGCATCCAGCCGACCCGGGTGCTCGATCCGGCCGGGTTCGGGCCGCGCGCCGTCGAGCGGTTCGGCCAGGCCCGCGCCCACGTCGCCGCGCTGCCCCGCGGCAAGGTCACGCTCGCGGGCGGCCCGCGCTGCCAGGTCCGGATCGACGGCATCGTGGTGTCCACCCCGGAGGTCGAGCTGCCGTTCAGCCGGCACTGGCTCGACGCGAGCTGCGAGGGGCGCGAGCCGGTGCGGCGTCGCCTCGAGGTCGATCGCGTGACGCTCGAGGCCAAGCTCGCCGGCCGCGAGCTCGCGATGCCCGACGACGCGGCGCTGCTGATCCAGGCCCGCACGGCGGCGGCGCGCGCGATCCTGATCGTCATCGTGCAGCCGAGCGCCGCGGTGATCCGCAAGCTCGGCGTCGACGGCAAGGAGCGCGACCGCGCCACCGTCACGCTCCGTGGCACCGAGCGCGACCGCGGGGACATCGCCGCCGTGGTGTCGCGGCTGCTCGAGCCTGCGCGGCCGCGGCCGCCCGAGCCCTGGTACCGATCGCGCTGGGTGTGGGCCGGCGCTGGCGCGGTGATCGCGAGCGCGATCCTGATCCCGTTCGCCGTCCGCAACGGCGGCGACGTTCCCGAGGTCGTGATCCGGCCGGAAGGCACGCCGCCGTGGTGACCACCGCCCCGCTCGTCGGCCGGGCCACGCTCGCGGGCGCGCTGCTCCTCGGCGCGTGCACCGAGGTCGTCGTGATCGCGCCGGTCATCGACAGCCCGCCCCCGGGCAGCGCCGCCGCGGCGTTTCCGGATCTCGACACGATCGAGCTGTCGATCGCCCTCGCCGGCGAGCCCGACGATCTCGTCACGGCGAGCTTCAAGCGCGGCGAGAAGCTCGAGCTACCGGGCGTGCCCTACGGCGAGAACCTCGTGATCCACATGATCGGGCGGCTCGACGGCGCCGAGGTGGCGGCCGGCCGGACGTGCCGGTTCGCGGTGCGCACCGGCGAGGCGCCACCGTCGCCGCACCTCTACTTCGCGCGCACCGTGAAGTGGGCGACCGCCGGGACGCCACCGTCGGCGCTGCGGGATGGCGCGACCGCGCTGACCGATCGCGACGGCAGCGGCCTCTACATCGGCGGCGTCGACCCGGGGGCGATCCCGATCATCGGCGTCGATCGGTTCGACACCGCGAACGGCCGCTTCGAGGAGCTCGCCAGTGTCGTGCCGCGCCGCAACGGCGCTGCCGCGCAGCTCGGTGATGGCCGCATCGTGATCGGCGGCGGGACGGCGCAGAACGGCCAGCCCGTCGCGGTGCTCGAGTTGCTCACCGTCGAGTCCGCGACGGGACCGCGCGTCGAGGTGATCCCTGACAGTCCGCTCGTCGGACACTCGGCGCCGGCGTTCGTGTCGCTCAGCGACGGCCGCGTCGTCGCGTTCGGTGGCAGCGACGCCGCGAGCGCCCCGATCGGCCAGCTCGTCGAGATCTCCGCTGATGGTGCCGGCGTGACCCAGCGCGTGCTCCAGCGGGCGGCGCTCGCCATCCCCCGCAAGGGCCACACCGCGACGCGGCTCACCGACGATCTCGGCGCGCCCGTGCTGCTGCTCGGCGGCCTCGACGCCATGAACCAGCCGGTCGCGCGTGCCGAGCTCTACAAGCCGCTGCTCGAGGAGATGGCACCGGCCGCGCAGTTCGCGCCGCTGATGCGCGTGCCGCGTCACGACCACGAGGCGGTGCGCCTGCCCGACGGCAGCGTGCTGATCGTCGGGGGGCTCGACGCGTCGGGCGTCCCGGTGCGCACGCTCGAGCTGTTCACGTTCGACTCCGGGTTCGTCGAGGCCGGCACGCTGCCGCTGACCGCCGGCATCATCGACTTCTCGGTGACGACGCTCCCCGACGGTCGGATCTTGATCGCCGGCGGGCGCGATGCGTTCAACAATCCGGTCGCCACCGCGTTCGTGGTGCGGCTGGATCCGCTCGGCGGTGGCATCGATATCGTGACCACCGATCGGCTCGCGACGCCGCGGACGCGGCACCAGGCGACGTTGCTGTGCGACGGGACAGTGATGCTGGTGGGCGGGACGCTGATCGCCGCCCCGTCGGAGCGCTACAACCCGCCGGCCGCCGGTCGACGGTAGCGACGGCGCGCGAGCCGAGCGGAGATGGCAACTCCGGTGGCCAGGCGGATAGTGAGCTGGCCGCGTCGCGGCGTGCACGTCGTGCGCAAGGTCCCGGCGTTGGTCGATCCGACGCGCGGCGATCGGGGTGTCGAGGTTCCAGCGGATCGGCGAAGCGGGGCGTGCGGCCCCACCCAGGGCGCTGGTGCGGCCGGTGCACGGAGGGAGGTCGTGCGTCACTACCTGCTGGTCCTTGGTGTTGGCTTCGCGGCGGCATGCAACGTGGGCGAAGTGCCCGATGGCGTCGCCCAGCCGAACGTGATCGTGCTCGACGAGGCGATCGCCGCGCGCGTCACGCTGCAGCCCGACGGGATCTCGATCCCGACCGGCGCGGCGGGGCCGCTCGCCGGCGTGCACGTCGGAGACGTGGTCGTGGCGAACGGACCCCAGCCGTTCCTGCGCCGGGTGATGGCGGTCGACAGCCTCGGCGGCCAGCTCGCGCTGATCACCGAGCCGGCGGCGCTGACCGACGCGATCCTGCAGGGTCACGCGCACTCGGAGCGCGATCTGCTCTCGGAGCCGGTGCCCCGGATGCCCGGGCAGACCGAGCTGATCATCCCCATCGACAAGCTCGCGCTCGATTTCGCGGGGACGAACCTCATCGACGAGCTCGGCGTCAAGGTCCGCGTCAACCGCGGGACGGTCAGCTTCCGGCCGTCCCTCGACGTCGACCTGCAGATCGACCGCGGCAGCCTGACGAGCTTCCACGCGATCTTGCGCGGCGAGCTCGAGGCCTCGGTCGGGCTCACCGTGAGCTCGGACCGCAGCTTCCGTCGCAGCTTCTCGACGACGCTGTGGGAGTCGCCGGCGTACACGGCCACGCAGTTCATCGGCATCGTCCCCGTCGTCGAGGTGGTGCGAGTCTCGCTCGTGCTGAGCGGCGAGGCGCATGCGTCCGTGCGCGGCACGGTCGACCTCGGGTCCGCGAAGGCCAAGGCGAGCCTCGAGGCCGGCGCCACCTACGCCGACGGGACGTGGCGTGCGATCGCGGACCCTTCGATCACGTTCGAGACGCGCGGCCCGTCGTTCGAGGCGGGTGCGATGGCCGGTGCGTCGCTGCGGCTGACGACCCGCGTCGACGTCAGGTTCTACGATGTCGCCGGTCCACACCTCGTCGTCGGGACGTACGCGAGGACCGAGCTCCGCGACAGCTCCGCCGATGGGCTGAGCTGGACCGGCCGCGTCGGCGTGGACGCCGCGTTCGGCGGGAACGTGAGGGTGCTCGGCAAGAGCCTCGCCTCGTACGACCGGGCGCTGTTCGACCTCGGTCGCGACTTCGCGCCGATCCCGTGACCGCGCTCAGAGAGCGGGAGAGATTGGCCAAGAGCGCCAAGCCCGCCAAGGAAGGGGTGAAGGACGGGGGGCGCGGTTCGATCTTCTCTACGAATCCTTGGCGTCACTTGGCGGCCTTGGCGGCCAATCTCCCCGCCTCAGTCGCCGGGCGCGCCGCCGTCGCTGACCGCGGCCGCGTCGAGGCTGCCCGCATCGGGGACGCCGCCGTCGAGGATCCCGCCGTCACCGCCGGCATCGAGGGGATCGGGCGTCCCGTCGGGACCGCCGCCGTCCTCACCCTCGAGGTGCACGACGTCGTCGGTGAAGGCGTCACCGGGCGCGAGCTCGACGATCCGTTCGCAGGCGGCCACGAGCGTCACGAGCGTCACGAGCGCCACGCCGAGGACCGCGACGCGCTTCACGGGCGCTCCGGGCAGCGCGTGCGCCACGCCGTCGCGAGCTTCGCGCGCGGGTGCGTGCGCACGAGCTCGGCGATCGCCGCCGCGGCCCCCGCACAGCCGCGGCTCGCATGCGTGAGCTGCACGATCAGCGCGAGCGCTTCGAGATCGTGGGGCGAGGTCGGGAACGTCCGGCGGTAATCGCTCAGACATTGCGCCGCCTCGCCATCCCGCGCCTGGACCGCGATCCGACACGCCAGGTAATGCCCGGGTTCTGCGAGCGGCGTGCGCGGGATCGCGGCGAGGCGATCGAGGTGCCGCCGCGCGGCGGCCCAGGCGCGCTGCTGGTAGGCGATGCGCGCCCGCTCGTAGTGCGCCTGATCGATGAGCGACGAGGCCGGGAACTCGGTGACCAGCCGCCCGAGTGCGTGGTCCGCGCCGGCGAGATCGCGGGCTGCGAGCGCGGCCTCGGCGGCGGCATAGAGGCGATCGGGGGTCGGCGGCAGCGCGGGAACGCGCGTCGGCACCGCCGCGGTGCTCGGCAATGGCGCGGTGGCCGGTGG
>JALZOI010000063.1 GCA_030857245.1 Myxococcota bacterium | reverse complement strand
CGTCGGCATCGCGCAACGGCACCGTCGGCCGCGCCGAGCGGATGCAGTTATCGCAGGTGCCGCACGCCGGGTGATCCGTGTAGCCGAAGTACGTGACGAGCAGGCGGGTCCGGCACAGGTGCGACTGCGCATAGCGCAGCATCGCCGCGAGGCGCGCACGATCCTGGGCGCGCTTCTGCTCGTAGCGGCTCGCCGCGCGCGCGAGGTTCTCGAGGCTCGGCGGCTGCGAGGCGAGCGGCGCGAACCGGGCCCCCGGGGCCTCCGCGGCGAAGCCGACCTCCTTGAGGAACGAGAGCACGACGCGGGCCTTCTTGGCCGGCGCGTCGGCGCGCTCGGCGATGTCCTTCACCGGCTTGAATGCGGAGGTGTCGGGATCGTCGCCGGCGGCCTGCGCGGGCGTCGCGACGTGACCGCCGCTGACGTGGACGAGCGCCTCGGCCACCGCCCGGGTCTGCTCGGGCGTCGGGTAGCGACCGCCGAGGAAGAAGCTCTGGATGCGCTTGTCCTCGGGCTGGTAGAGCAGCACGCAGTCGGCCGGCAAGCCGTCGCGGCCGGCGCGGCCGGCTTCCTGGTAGTAGCTCTCGAGCGAGCCCGGGAAGTTGTAGTGGATGACCGTCCGCAGGTCCTGCTTGTCGATGCCGAGGCCGAACGCGTTCGTCGCGACCATCAGGCGCGGCTGGCTGCGATCCATGAAGGCGCTCTGCACCTTCTCGCGATCCTTGGCGCGCATCCGCCCGTGGTAACGGCCGCACTCGACGCCCTGCGACCACAGGAAGTCGGCGAGCGCATCGACGGTCTTCACCGTCGCGGCGTAGATGATGCCGCAGCCCTCCTGCTTCTCGATGAGGCGGAGCAGCAGCGACTGCTTCTTGCGCTCGCTCGATGCCTTGATGACGTGATAGCGCAGGTTCGGGCGATCGAGCCCGATGTCGATCACCGACGGTTCACGCCCGGGCTCGGCGAGGCCGAGCTGCGCGAGGATGTCGTCCTTGACCTTCGGCGGCGCGGTCGCGGTCAGCGCGAGGACGGGCGGCTTGCCGAGCGCCCGGACCGCCTCGCCGAGGCCGAGATATGCGGGGCGGAAGTCGTGCCCCCACTGCGAGATGCAGTGGGCCTCGTCGACGACGAACAGCGCGACGCTGACCGTGGCGAGGCGCTCGCGGAACCGGGGCTCGCCGAGCCGCTCCGGGGTGACGTACGCGATGCACGGCCGGTTCTCGCTGAGCCGGGCCAGCGCGGCCTGCTCGTCGCGCGGCGACAGCGTCGAGTCGAGCCGGATCACCTCGATGTTGAGGTGATCGAGCTTGTCGTACTGATCCTTCATCAGCGCGATCAGCGGTGACACCACGAGCGTGACGCCGGGGAGCTCGAGCGCCGGGAGCTGGTAGCACAGCGACTTGCCGGCGCCGGTCGGCATGATCGCGAGCGTGTCGATGCCGGCCAGCACGTTGCGGATCGCGAGCGCCTGGCCCGGGCGGAATGCGGTCAGCCCGAACCGGCGCTGCGCGAGCTCGAGCATCCGCGCATCGATCACGGCATTGCTGGCTTCGGTCTCGGGCGAGTCGACGCTGTCGGCGACGAGCTCGTCGATGCCGGGGTCCTCGTCGTGATCGCCGGCGTCACCTGCCGCCTCGACGCCGAGGTCGACGACCTCGGTGTCATCATCGACCACGAGCGGCGCCAGGCTGTCGCGCGTGCCGCGGGCGAGCCGGGCCGGACGCGACTCCGCGGCCGGCGGTGTGACCACCGGAACCGCTGCGCCCTTCGTGCGCCGCTTGCCGCGGTCAGGAGTGCCGGCCTTCGACATCAA
The DNA here is from genome assembly GCA_030857245.1 of Myxococcota bacterium. Taxonomy (GTDB): domain Bacteria; phylum Myxococcota_A; class Polyangia; order Haliangiales; family Haliangiaceae; genus JABFXX01. The sequence goes on along the minus strand of JALZOI010000063.1, from coordinate 17,093 downwards.
CCGGTACGGTCGCGTGGAAACGGACGCCTCGCAAGCGAAACCATGCGAGGGCGGCGTTAGAAAAACGGTGTGCGAACGCGCTCGTTCTGTGATCCAGCCGCAACGAACCGGCACGCGGGTCCGCGTGCGCGCTTGATCGGACCTTTACGGTGCGTCACTTCGCCGCGAGATAGCCGTCGTGCTTGAGCAGCTCGGCGGTCAGCACGGCGCCGCCCGCGGCCCCCCGCACGGTGTTGTGCGAGAGCGCCACGAACCGCCAGTCGAACACCGCATCGGGACGCAGCCGTCCGATCGACACGGCCTGGCCGTTACCGAGATCGCGGTCGAGCCGGGTCTGCGGACGGGATTCGTCGTCGAAGTAGTGGAGGAACGGCTTCGGCGCGCTCGGTAGCCCGAGCTGCTGCGGGCGTCCCGAGAACTCCTGCCACGCCGACAGCATCTGCTCCTTCGAGGGCTTGGTCTCGAACGACACGAAGACCGCGGCCATGTGCCCGTCGGAGACCGGCACCCGGAGGCACTGCGCCGTGATCGACGGTGCCGTCGCGGCGTGGATCTCGCCACCGCGCATGGTCCCCCAGATCTTGAGCGGCTCACGCTCGCTCTTCTCTTCCTCGCCCTGGATGAAGGGGATCACGTTGTCGACCATCTCGGGCCACGACGCCAGCGTCTTGCCGGCTCCGGAGACCGCCTGGTACGTGCAGACGGCGAGCTGCTTCGGGCCGAACGACTTCAGCGGGTGCAGCGCCGGGACGTAGCTCTGGATCGAGCAGTTCGGCTTCACCGCGATGAAGCCCTGGCGGGTGCCGAGCCGCTTGCGCTGAGCGACGATGATCTCGGCGTGTTCGGCGTTGACCTCGGGGAGCATCATCGGGACGTCGGGCGTCCAGCGGTGCGCCGAGTTGTTCGAGATCACCGGCGTCTCGGCGCGCGCGTAGGCGAGCTCGAGCTGGGCGGTGGCATCCTTCGCCAGGTCGACGGCGCAGAACACGAAGTCGACGCCGGCAGCGACCTTGGCGACGTCGCTGGCGTCGGCGACGATCAGCTGCGCCGTCGCGGCGGGGATCTCCGTGGCGAGCGACCACCGGCCGCGGACGGCGTCGCCGTACGACTTCCCGGCGGAGCTCGGGCTCGCCGCGACGCTGACGACCTCGAACCACGGGTGCTCGGCGAGCAGGGCCACGAACCGCTGGCCCACCATCCCGGTGGCTCCGACAACTCCGACCTTGAGTCTGGTGCTCATGACGACGGCAATCTAGCAGAACCTGCTGCCGTCGCGATCTCCGCAGATCGATCGGCCAGGAGCTTGCGGACGGCGTACCGATCAGCAAGATCACGCGCCATGCCGCCGCTCGAAGGACTCCGCATTGTTGCCTCGAAGATCCATGGCTACGGCGGTGTCACGACCCGCCCGTTCAAGAAGGGCGAGGTCGTGTGCTACGGCGACGGCGTCGTCTATGACGATCACACCGAGTTCGACGACACCTACGCACTGATCCTCGACGGCGATGGCTCCGGCCTCGGCGAGACGATCTTCTACGATCTGGTCTGCCAGACCCGGTGGTTCAACCACTCGTGCGACCCGAACACCGACGTGCAGGGCAAGTGGGACGACACCGCGAAGTCGATCCGCGCCTGGTGGGTCGCGCTGCGGGATATCGAGGTCGGTGAGGAGATCACGTACGATTACGGCTTCGCGGCCGAGGTCGCCGAGCCGTGCGCCTGCGGTGCAGCCGGCTGCCGTGGCGTCATCGTGGACGAGGATCCGGAGGTCCAGGCCGAGCTTCCAGAGCATCTCCGTCGACTCCTGCGGACGCCCGCGCGCGCCGCGTCCTGATCTAAGCAATACTGCGTCCCGATGAGCACGCGTATCGGGATCCTGACCGGCGGCGGCGACTGTCCCGGGTTGAACGGCGTCATTCGTGCGGTCACGCTGCACGCGCGCCAGACGTACGGCTGGGAGGTCCTCGGGATCCGCAACGGGTTCGAGGGCCTCTACGAGGAGGAGTACGTCGACCTCACCATGCAGAGCGTGGCGCACCTGCTGCCGCGGGGCGGCACGATGCTCGGGTCGAGCAACCGCGCCAACCCGTTCGCCTATCCGGTGAAGCTGCCGGATGGTCGCGTCGAGATCCATGACGTCTCGACCCGCTGCCTCGCGAACCTCGACAAGCTCGACCTCCACGGGCTGATCGTGGTGGGCGGCGACGGCACGATGTCGTTCAGCCAGAAGTTCATCGCCCGGGGCGCGACCCGGATCGTCGGCGTGCCGAAGACGATCGATAACGACCTCGAGGCCACCGACTACACGGTCGGCTTCCAGACCGCGGTGGAGATCGTCGTCGAGGCGGTCGAGCGGCTCCACACCACGGCGGAGAGCCACGAGCGGATCATGATCGTCGAGGTCATGGGGCGCTACGCCGGGTGGATCGCGCTGACGGCCGGCCTCGCCGGCGGCGCCCACGTCGTGCTGATCCCCGAGATCGACTACGACCCCGAGCGCGTGATCGACGCCTTCCATCGTCGCCACGGCCGCGGCGTCAGCTACTCGATCTGCGTGGTCTCCGAGGGCGCCAAGCCCAAGGGCGGCCACCTCTCCGTCGTCACCGCCGCGGACCCCACGAAGCAGGAGAAGCTCGGCGGCGCCGGCCAGCGCCTCGCGGATCTGATCGCCGCGAAGACCGACTACGAGGTCCGCACGACCGTGCTCGGCCACGTCCAGCGGGGCGGGGCGCCGTGCGCCTTCGATCGCGAGCTCGCGACCCGGTTTGGCGTCAAGGCGGTCGAGCTGATCGCCGAGGGCAAGTTCGGCCACGTCGCCGCGATGGAGCACGGCCACCTCGTCGCCAAGCCGATCGAGAAGGCGGTCAAGAAGCTCAAGCTCGTCGATCCGCATGGCGAGCTCGTCCGCACCGCCAAGGGCGTCGGCATCGAGCTTGGCGGTTAGCAGCGGCTCGCAGTGCTCGCGTGGAGACGCGCGGCTGCCTCCCGCGCTCCGGGGCCGGCCCTCGCTCGTGCGTTGACTCGCGCATTCTGCGGGGCGCGTGCGCTGTGCTCACTTTATCTCGCTCGTGCCGGCCCCGTTGCGCGGGGGCGCGCCGCGTGTGTCGAGAGCGCGTGCCGCCGCTTGCTCGGTCCGAGCTGAGGGTGGGGCGCGGACGCGGGCGCGATCCGGTCGTCAGCCGGTGGCGGTCGTGACGGTGACGGCGAAGATCGTCTGGCCGTCCCGCACGTAGGTCGAGCCAGGGATCGCCTTCGCCGCGCGCTTGCCGACGGCGGCCAGCTCGGCGAGGGCGGCGTAGCTGCGGGCGCGCGCCAGCGTGATCGCCGCGATCGAGACGCTCATGATCGGGAACCGGCGCTGGACGCCGAACCGGTCCTTGGTCTCGATGTAGCCGACCTCGCGGTCGGTCGGGTCGTAGTAGAGGCGGATCAGGTGATCGAAGCGCTCGCAGATCGCGCGGCAGACCTCGTCGACGCGCTCGGCGGAGGTCACGAACACGAAGTCGTCACCGGCGATGTGGCCGATGAAGTCGCCGGGGCCGCCGTGCTTGGTGACGACGTGGCGGATCACGTCGCCGGTCTGGCGGATCACGGCGTTCGCCTTGGCGTAGCCGTAGTAGTCGTTGAACGCCTTCAGGTTGTCGAGGTCGAGGTAGCACGCGACCGTCGACGAATCGGGGTTCGAGACGCGGCGCTCGATCTCGTACTGGATCGCATCGGCGCCGGGGAGCTGCGTGGTCGGCGAGGCGCCGAGCTCGCGGGCCTGGCGGTCGAGGGCCTTCGCGACGCGGGCGAGCAGCTCGGCGGCGTCGAACGGCTTGACCATGTAGTCCTCGGCGCCCGAGCGGAACGCGCGGACCTTGTCGGCGGTGTCGCCGCGCGCGGACAGGAACATGATCGGCGCCATGCTGATGCCGGCGTCCGCGCGGATCATCTCGGCGAGCTGGTAGCCATCGGTGCCGGGCAGCATGACGTCGAGCAGGAACATGTCGGGGCGGAACCGGCGCGCCTCGGCGAGCGCGGCGGTCGCGGAGCCGGCGTCGCGGACCTGGTACCCGCCGAGCTCGAGGACCTCGCGGCAGATCTGGCGGATCGACGAGTCGTCGTCGACGACGAGCACGCGCGGCGCCTCGCGGCGGCCCGACTCGACGAGCCGCAGGCAGGCATCGCGGAACATCGCGGGCTGGATCGGAAACTCGAGGACGTCGTCCGCGCCGGCTGACAGCAGATCCGCGCGGCGCTCGGCATCACCAACGACCATCACGGCGGTCTTGTGGGTGTCGGGGTCGTGCTCGAGGATCGCGAGGAGCGCGAGCGAGTCCCGCATCGCGCCGGCGACGACGGCGAGGGCGGGGTGCTCGGCGCGCGCGGTGGCGAGCGCGCTGTCGACGTCGTTCGCGACCAGCACGCGCTCGGTGAGCGACATCAGCAGGCCCTTGAGCAGCAGCGCGCGGCGCGGGTCGTCGTCGGCCACGAGGGCGCACGAGTTCTCGCCGAGCCCACGGCGGCGCGGCGGCTCCAGCGCGACCGGCGGGAGCGCGTCGGACTTCGCCGAGACCGGCAGCGTGAACACGAACTTGGTGCCGGTGACCATGCCGGACTCGACCCAGATCCGGCCGCCGTGCGCCTCGATGATCGTGCGCGAGATCGAGAGGCCGAGGGCGGTGCCGCCGACGCGTCGGCTCGACGCCGAGAACGGCTCGAACACGCGCTCGCGATCCTCGGCGGGGATCGGATCGCCGGTGTTGTGGACCGAGACGCCGACCGCGTCCTCGGAGAGCGGCGACCCGAACACCTGGACGTCGATCACGCCGCCGCTCGGGGCGAACCGGATCGCGTTGGTGATCAGGTTGCCGAGCACCTGGGCGAGGCGCTCGGGGTCGCCGAGGATCGAGATGTCCTCTGCCGAGGCGCCGAGGACGATCGTCAGCTGCTTGGTCGCGGCGGCCGCGCGGTAGCGGTCGATGACCTCGCGGGCGAGCCGATCGAGCTGGACGGGCGCCGAGGCGACGGCGATCGAGCCGGCCTGGGCGCGCGCCAGATCGAGGAGCTGATCGACGAGCTGGTTCATCCGCGTCGCGGCCTGGCGCGCCATGTCGACGTAGCGGAGCTGGCGATCGGAGAGCGGGCCGGCGTAGCCCGAGAGCACGATGTCGAGGGCGCCCGCGATCGAGGTCAGTGGCGTCCGCAGCTCGTGTGACATCACCTGCGCGAACTCCGCGCGCCGCCGCGCCACATCGGCGGTGTCGCCCAGATCACGGAGCACCACGATCGCGCCGATCCGCTCCGCCTGCTCGAACAGCGGCGTGACGACGGAGTGCAGCACGCGATCACCGATCCGGACTTCCTCGCGGATCGGCTCGCCATCGCTCGCACCGACGGCGAGGTCGAACGGGTAGAAGCCGACGACGACCTTCAGGTACGTGGTGTCGATCTCGAGGAGGGCGGGGATCGCGAGCATCTCGCGCGCTGCGCCGTTGACGAACACCTCGCCGGAGCGGGTATCCGCGACGAGCGCGCCGTCGGCCATGGCATCCACAGCCTGGCGGAGTCGGTCGCTCGAGAGTGCAGACATGTGTGAGCGATCATACCCAAATCTCATCGGTTGCGCTGGTCCCGTCACACCGACAGAGCCGTCGATCGGTGCGGCGCGCCGGGCTTTCAGCAATACCCGGAGCCGGTCAGCCGTGCTGGCGGCGGAACGTGGCCTCGAGCGCGGCGTAGAACCCACCGCGGGCGACCAGCTCGGCGTGGGTGCCTTGCTCGACGACCTGGCCCTTGTCCATGACGACGATGAGGTCGGCATTGCGGATCGTCGACAGGCGGTGGGCGATCACGAGGGTGGTGCGGTGGTGCGGGGGCCCGGCCCCGACGCCCGTGGCGGCGTGCACCTGCTCGGCGGACCGCGCGTCGTCGTCACCGCGCCTCGGGCGCATCAGCTCGGCGACGCCGCGCTCGATCAGCGCCTCGGCCTCGGGGTCGACGTGCGCGGTGGCCTCGTCGAGGATCAGGATCTCGGGATCTCGCAGCAGCGCGCGGGCGAAGGCGACGAGCTGGCGCTCGCCGGCGGAGAAGTTCGAGCCCCGCTCGGCGACCGGGACGTCACCGCCGCTGGTCCCCCGGCGGGCGAGCGCGCGATCGAGGCCGACCCGGCGGATCGCGGCCTCGAGCTGCGCGGGCTCGTAGGTCTTCCCGAGCGCGATGTTCTCGGCCAGCGTGCCGGCGAACAGGAAGACGTCCTGCGAGACGACCGTGATCCGGCGGCGGAGCTCGGCGAGGGGCAGGCTCGTGATCGGGACGCCATCGATCCGGATCGAGCCGCGGTCGTACTCGTAGAGCCGGGTCAGGAGCTTGATGACGGTCGACTTGCCGGAGCCGGTCGCGCCGACGACGGCGACGGTCGCCCCGCGCGGCACGCGGACGTCGACCCCGCGCAGCACGGGCTCGGCGCCGTAGCTGAAGTGGACGCCCTCGAGCTCGATCGCCGGTGTCTCGGTTCCGTGCGGCTCCCCCGCGGGCCGGGCGGACTGCGCTGCCGGCGGCGCAGCGTCGCGCGCGCCATCACCGCCATCCCAGTCGTGGGTGTCGAGCAGCTGGAAGATCCGCTCGCTCGCCGCCATCGCGCCCTGCATGACGGCGTATTTCTGCGAGAGGTCCCGCACCGGGACGAAGAACTTGTTGATGTACTCGATGAACACCACGACGACGCCGATCATCTCGATGCTGTCGCCGCGGTACCCGGCCGCGTACCAGATCACGGCGGCGACCGCGACGGTGCCGACCGCCTCCACGAGCGCATACATCGACGCGTCCGCCCGGATCTGGCCGAGGTACGCATCGCGATGACCGGCGTTGATGTCGTTGTACTCGCGCTGTGCGGTCGTCCCGCGGCCGAGCAGCTGCACGACCTTGATGCCCGACAGGTGCTCCTGTGCGAACGCGTTCATCGCGGCGAGCCGCACGCGGATCTGCCGGAACGACGCTCGCATCAAGCGGCGCGCGTACTCGACGAGCACGATCAGCACCGGCAGCGTCACGAACGTCAGCAGCGCGAGCGTCGGATCGATCAGCAGCATGATCACGATGATCGCGATCATCTTGACGAAGTCGGCGATCAGCGTGATCGCGCCCTGCGCGAACATCTCGTTGAGGCTCTCGATGTCGTTCGTCATCCGCGTCATCAGGCGGCCGACGGGGATCTTGTCGAAGAACCCGGCGCGCTGCGCGAGCACGTGATCGAAGATCGCGCTCCGCATCGCGTGCATCGTGCGCTGGCCGGCGAGCTGGAGGAACCAGGTCTCGCAGAACCCCGAGCCGCCCTGGAGCACGACGAGCCCCATGTACGCGAGCGCGTCGTACGGCAGCGCCTCGAGGTTGCCGCGAAGGATGTGCTCGGTGAGCGCGTAGCGGAACAACGCGGGCTGCGCGAGCTCGAGCGCGATCGTCACCGGCATGAACAGCGCCCACGCGAGCAGCAGCTTCCAGTGCGGCCGCACGAACGGCCACAGCCGGCGGATCAGCGCGAGGTCATAGGCCTTGCCGAGGGTGGCCTCCTCGCTGCCGGGCGGCTTGTTCGCGGCCGGATCGCCGGGGGGCGGGCGGCCGAGGCCGTCGAGGTCCGGCGGCAGCGCCTGCTGGGCGGCGGGCTGGTTCGGCGCGCCGGGCTGGTTGGGAGCGCCGATGCCCGCCATCAGGAGGCTTCCTTCGCCAGCGTGACCTCGGGATCGAGCTGCGAGCGGTAGAGCTCGGAGTACAGCCCACCTTGCGCGAGCAGCTGCTCGTGCGTGCCGCGCGCGACGATCTGACCCTGGTCGAGGACGACGATCTGATCGGCGTCCTTGATCGCCGCGACCCGGTGCGAGATCAGCACGGCCGTGCGGCCATGCATGACCGCGCGCAGGTGCTTGAGGATCGTTCGCTCGGTCTCGGCGTCGACCGACGACAGCGAGTCATCGAGCACGAGCAGCCGCGGGGTCGCCGCGAGCGCGCGCGCGAGGGCCACCCGCTGGCGCTGGCCACCCGAGAGGGTGATGCCGCGCTCGCCGACGATCGTCGCGAGCCCGTCGGGCATGACGGCGAGATCCCGGAGGAGGCCCGCCGACGCGGCCGCCTTCGTGACGCGCGGCTCGTCCCGGAGGTCCGCCGCGGCCGCCATGCCGATCACGCGCTCGAGCTCGCGCGCCCGCGCGGCCGGGATCGCGGTGCCGCCGCCGTATCCCATGGCGACGTTGTCGGCGATCGTCGTCGAGAACAGGAACGCCTCCTGGGGGGCGTACCCGATCTGCGCGCGCAGCGACGCGAGGGGCAGGGTGGTGATGTCCCGGTGATCGAGGAACACGGTCCCGACCGGCACGTCGATCAGCCGGCACAGCGCGTCGACGAGCGTGCTCTTGCCCGCTCCCGTGCGCCCGACGATCGCGGTGACCGTGCCGGGGGCGAGCGTCAGGTGGATGTCGTCGAGCACGGCGCGCTCGCCGTACTTGATCGTGAGGCCCTGGACCTCGACGTGCGCGGGGCGCGGGCTGTGCGCGAGCGGGGGCCCGGCGCCATCGGGGATCTCGGGCTTGGTCTGCTGGAGCTCGACGAGCCGCATCCACGACGCCCGGCCGCGCTGCACGAGCGCGAGCAGGAAGCCGAGGGTCAGGGTCGGCCACACGAGGCGCGCGAGGTAGCCCGCGAACGCGACGAGCTCGCCCTTGGACATGTCGCCGCGGATCAGCGCGCGGCCGCCGAACAGGATCAGCATCGCCATCCCGAGCGCGGCGAGTGCGTTGAGCGTCGGCCCGAGCTGGATGCGGACCTTCGCCGCCTCCATGTTGGCGTCGAGCAGGCGATCGCTGCCGGCGACGAAGCCCTTCCGGCGGACCTCCTCGAGGCCGTACGTCTTGATCACCTGGATCGCGCCGAGGTCCTCCTGGATCCGCGACGACAGCGATCCGAGCTCGGCCTGGACCGCGCGCATCGTGCCGTGGATGCGCTTGCTCATCGCCTGACCCACCACGTAGATCAGCGGGAACGGCACGATCGCCCACAGCGTGACGATCGGGTCCGTGTACAGCATCACGCCGAGCACGGTGACGAAGGCGAGCAGCGCGTTCGCGAGGCTGACGAGCCCGAACCCCCACACCGCGCGCACGGTCTGGACGTCGTTGGTGAGCCGCGACATCACGTCGCCGACCGGGTGCTTGCGGTAGTAGCTCGGCGACAGCGTCATCAGGTGACCGAACAGATCGGAGCGCAGGTCGTACTCGGCCGCCCGGGCCGCGTTGAAGATCCAGATCCGCGAGACGATCCGCGTGATCGCCGTGAGGAGCGCGAACCCGGCCATCCACACGACGAGCATCGTGATCTCGTGCGGGTCATCGACGCCGAGCGCGTCGATCGCGCGCCCCATCATCTCGGGAACGCCGAGATAGCACGCGTTCGTGAGCAGCAGCATCACGACGCCCCACGCGAGCTGCCGGCGGTAGGGGCGCAGGTAGCCGAGCGAGCGCGGCACGGGCGCTGGCCGCGGACGGCGGTCGCTCACGCGAGGCTTCCCCGCAAGGACGACAGCTCGATCACGGGCGCGACCTTAGCAAGAATCGCGTGGGCCGGACCCGACCGCCCGGATCGGAACGCGCTGCCCGATACGGCAGGCTGATCCCGATGGTGCGCCGTGAAGCCATGCTGCGCATCTCCAGCGGGAGAGCGTCCCGCACCGGGAATCGCGGGAGCCGCCCCCGGCCAGCGATCGAGAGGTCCGGCAGCCAACGTCCTTCGACGCGCTCGGACTCGCCCGCGTGGAACCGCCGGTCCCCCGGGACCGCGGGACCGCGGGACGGCGCCATCGCGTGAGACCACCCGCGAGCCGGAGCCGGAAATCGGCACGCGTGGCTCGAAACGGCGGCTTGCTGAAACCCGTCGAGCGACGGGAGAAGGTTAGATCTGCCCATGCGAACGCTCGCGCTGCTGGCGTGCTTCGGGCTGTGGAGCTGTGGCGATCGCCAGGTCGGTGAGGGACCCGCGGATCGGCGCGCCGCCCTGGAGCGCCAGCTGCGCGAGCAGGCCGGCGAGCCGCTGCTGGAGACCGCGCGTGCTTATCGGGAGCTGCGCGCCGAGCACCCCGACGCTCTCCGGGTGGTCGCGGAGGCGTTCGGTCGGCGCGGCGAGCGCGAGGCGAGGTTCGAGGTGCTGCGGACCCTGATCATGCGCGGGCAGGGCACGGTCGACGACCGTCTGGTGGCACTCGACCTCGCGCTCGAGCTAGGGCGGGTCGACGAGGCGACGTACGCGAGCGGGCTGGGCTGGCTCGACGAGGCACTCGCGGCCGAGCCGTGGTGCCAGACGTTCGAGCTGCGGGTGCGGTGGACCGTGGGGCGTGCGGAGCACGAGCGCGCGATCGAGCAGGGCCTCGCCGGATGTCCGCGCGATCAGGAGCGAGCTCGCTGGCTGGCGCTCCGGGTTGCCGCGGGGAGCGCGCCCGGGACAGGCGTGGCGTGCGAGGCGGTCGTCCATGGTGCCGTGGAGCTCGCGCGGACGTGCATCGACCACGGCACGCCGGGCTGGCAGCAGGAGGTCGCGCGGGCGCTGCTCGACGACGACCGGCCGCGGCGGCTGGCGGCGGCCGGCCGCGAGCCTGACGTCCCGGTCTTCGTCCTGCTGGAGCTCGCGCGGACGCCCGAGGTGCCCGTGGCCGAGCGCTGCGCGGCACTGGCAGCTGCGCAGCGCCGCGAGCTCGGCTGGCTGCCACGCGCGGGTCACGCCGCCGCCATCGCGGGTCGTTATGACGGCCCGCGGCGCGCCTTGTCGTGTCCGTGAGCCGCGGTTTTCCGGTACCTTGCGGAAGCTTTCGGGCGGGTGGACGTAGAAGAACCACCCGGAATCGGGTGAGGTGACGCCATGGGGACGAGCAAGGACAAGAAAGAGCCGGCCAAGGACGCGCCGCCGAAGACAACGGACGCCCCTGCGGCCGCGCCCCCCACCACGGCGCCAGCGGCGGGGCTCGACTTCGCGGCGCTCGATGCCGCGTTCGACAAGGCCGAGAACGCACAGGATGCCCTGATGGACCGCCGTGCGGTCGGCGTCCGCGAGGTGCTCGGGAATCTCAACGAGGCGGACTCGCCGTCGCTCGCCGACGAGCTACTCAAGACGCTGGCCATCGCGGCCCTCGGGTTCGCGAGTGGTTATGTCACTGCCGCGGTGACCGCAAAGCTCGCCGCCAGCGCCAGCGTGGCCCTCGCCAACGCGATCCAGAGTGGGCTCGATGACGGGCTCAAGGACGCGGCGACCAAGGTCGCGGGCAAGCTCGCGGAGGTCGATGGGCAGTCCAAGCCGACGTTCTTCGCGAGCCAGGAAGAGGGCTTGATCGTCCTGAAGCAGGCCGCCGCCGACAGGATCACCGACAGCAAGCTCGCGGCGAAGGGCAAGGTCAAGGCAGCGGCACCCGAGGCCCAGGCCGACGAGATGTCGACGCACATCAAGGCCGCCGAGCAGTTCCGCACCGCCGCCAACCTGACCGCCGAGGCGGCCCGCCAGACGCAGTACCAGCAGAGCCTCTCCAAGTGGATGAATGCCCTGTCCCAGAGCGCGCTCGGCCAGTCCGAGGGTGGCAACACGAACCTCGGCAAGGCCGTGGGCATGACGCCCACCGACCACTACAAGCAGCAGGGCGCGCGGGGCGTCATCTATGTCGCTTTCGGGCAGCATCCGGCATCCCGACCGTTCGCCGTGTCGGGGAAGCGCGCGACCATCAAGATCGCCGGCATGACGTCCGCTGCACGAGAGCGAATCAAGCACACGCCGATCAAGGATCTCGGCATGCCGATCGTCGCGAGCGGCTACGTCTATGACGGCTTCCTGGATGGGCTGTCGGTCGCGGCCGGCGACAACGAGATCTCCTTCGGCAAGAACGAGGGTGGGGGCGTGTGGGTGAAGGGCGACAGCGATGCCTTCGAAGCGCTCAAGAAGGCAGCGAACAAGACCAGCGCCAGCGAGGCGGCGGAGGTGATCCTGAACGAGGACATCGGGATCTCGACGCTCGAGCACGCGCACACGGGATGACGCTCGACGAGGCACTCGCACTCGTCCGCGAGGGACGGCTCGACGACGCCCGCGCAGCCACCGCCATGTTGAGCGGTGCGGCGCGCCGACGCCTCGCGCTCGCGATCGCTCATGCCCGCGGAGATCATGCCCAGGCGCTCGAGCTGGCTGCGTGGCTGTGGCACGCCTCCGCGACCGATCCGACGGTGCTCGCAGTGCTCGTGCGCGGCGAGCATCCCACGCTGCGCGACGCCGCCTGCGACCTGCTGATGCGCAGCGCGAGCGACGTGGCGTATGGCACCACACCCGCCCTGCGCACGCTCGAGGCCACGGCGGGAGATCTCGATGCCTGGCGCGACGTGCTCGCGGCGCTGATCGCCAGCGGCCGCGACCTCGAGGCGGTGGACGGGGTCGCTCACGCGCTCGCCGAGCGCCACGCCGACTTCGCGCTGTGGGCGCTGCTCGTGCGGCTGCTCGTCGAGCACCGTCACCGGCCGGGGCTGCTCGCCGCGATCGAGCTCGCCCACCACGCGTTCCCGCACGCGGCCGAAGCGCGCGCGACGACGGCGATGATCTGGCTCGGCCTCGGCGAGCTGGACCGCGCCGCCACCGAGCTCGCCGCCGCGGATCGCCACGGCGGGGATCATCCGTTGATCGTGGCGGCGCACAGCGCGATGGCCGACGCCGTCGCGGCCTCACGCGCGCGGCGCTGAGTATACTCGCGACGTGGAGCTGACCCCGTATGCGGCACGCCTCGCCCGCGAGCGCGTGCGCTTGCAGCTCGCGACCGGCGTGGTCGCCCCCGACGAGGCGCAACGCTTGATGGCGGGGCTGACCGAGGCCCTCCACGGGGCGCCCGAACGCGAGCCGATCCGCGAGCTCGCGCAGCGGCTCGGGGTCGACGCGCGCGGCGCGGACTTCCTCTCGTTCGTGATCGCATGCTGCACCGATCCCGTGAGCGCCGCGGCGATGCTGCGGCTGCAAGGCCCGTCCAGCGTGCACGGCGCGTCGATCGCCTCGTACGTCGCGGTCTCGCACGCCGGTGACGATGCGCGCGAGCTCGCGCTGGGCCTCGCCACCGATCACCCGCTCGTCCAGCATTCGATCCTCGAGTCGCGCAGCGATCCGGCCGTCACACCGGCCCTCAAGGTGTGGTCGGTGAACCCGCGCGTGCCGCGCTTCCTGCTCGGGGACGCCACGGTCCCCGAGCCGCTGGTCCACGTCGACGTGCCCGCGCTGGTGGTGTTCGACGAGGAGCAGCGCGCAGCACTCGATCAGCTCGCCAGCGTGATCGGGGCTGACCGTCCAGTCACGATCGTCCTCGAGGGACCGACCGGTAGCGGCCGCGCCACCGCCGTCGCGGTCGCGGCGCGCACGCTCGGGAGGGCCGCCGTGGTGCTGCCACTCGAGCGCATGGACCGCGGGATCGAGGTCCTCGAGGATGGGCTGCGCGCGCTCCGTCGGGAGGTCGCCTTGACCGGCGCGATCGCGGTCATCCGCGGGCTCGAGGAGCTCGACAGTGCGGAAGACCAGCCGCGGCGACGGCGCCTCGAGCAGTTCGTCGCGCGGTTCCCGGCGCCGCTCGTCGTGACGACGACGTTCGCGGGGCAGGCGATGCGGTTCGCGGGCGAGCTGCTGCGCCAGCCGTGGACCGCGTCGAGCGCGGACGCCCGCCGCAACATGTGGAGCGTGATGCTCGCGCACGAGGATCCCGCCCACACCCTGTCCGACGCCGAGCTCGACCAGCTCGGCCATCGCTACACGGTGGCGGCGGGGACGATGACCGAGGCGCTCGCGACCGCGCGGCTCACGTCGGCGAGCCCGCTGACGATGGAGGCGGTCGTGACGGCCCTCCGTCAGCGCACGACCGAGCGACTCACCGGGCTGACGACGCATGTCAGGGTGACCCAGGAGTGGAACGACCTCGTGCTCGCGCCCGACACGCGCGGTCAGGTCGAGGCCCTCGTCGCGCGCGTCCGGCTCAGCCACCAGGTGCTCGACCGGTGGGGGCTCGGCAAGCGCGTCGGCAGGGCGACGGGCGTCGCGGCGCTGTTCAGCGGCCCGCCCGGGACCGGGAAGACGATGGTCGCTGGGCTCGTGGCGAAGGAGCTCGGGCTCGATCTGCACCAGATCGAGCTCTCCCAGGTGCTCTCCAAGTGGATCGGCGAGACCGAGAAGCAACTCGGCCAGATCTTCGATGCCGCCGCGACCGGGCATTGCCTGCTGCTGTTCGACGAGGCGGATGCGCTGTTCACCAAGCGCACCGAGGTCAAGTCGTCGAACGACCGCTACTCGAACCTCGAGGTGAACTTCCTGCTGCAACGCATGGAGGCCTTTCGCGGGATCGTGATCCTCACGACGAACCTCGACTCGTCGATGGATCCGGCATTCAAGCGTCGGCTCGCTTCGCACGTCGTGTTCTGGCCGCCCGATGAGGACGAGCGAGAGCGGCTATGGCGGAGCTTCCTCGACGGTGACCTGCCGGTCAGCGGCGATCTGGACATCGACCGGCTCGTTCAGATGTTCCCCGATCTGTCGGGCGCGCACATCCGCAACGCCGTGTTGAGCGCGGCCTTCGCGGCGGCCACGGGGAACAAGCGCGTCACCCAGGCGGCGCTCGAGTCCGCCGCACGCAACGAATACGCCACCATGGGACGGGTGCTCGCACGTGGCGCGCGGATGTGAAGCGCCCGCGCCGCGTCGCGAACGAGCTGGCTGGTGGCGTTGTGTCGGGTAGGTGGCATCGGTAGCATCGGCGGGCTGAGATGGCCGATCTCCCTGCGCTCCTCGTTGTTTTGGAGAACGACCCCGACGACGCCCAGGTGATGGCGGCGCTGGCGGAGGCCGCGCGGCTCGCGCCCCCCGACGTGCGGACGAGCCGGTTCGCCGCCGCGCGCAAGGTGCTCGCGATCAAGGCGCGCCCGGACACCATCGTCCAGCTCCTCGCCATCGAGCTCGCCGCGACCGACGACGCCGATCGCCAGGTCGACCTGCTCCTCGAGCAGGGGCTGATCCTCGACGGCGAGCTGCTCGACGTCCCCGCCGCGCGCGCCACGTTCGAGCGCGTCCTCGCGCTGCGCCCCGATGACTCGCTGGCGAAGGAAGCGATCGCCGAGCTCGACGTCGCCGCGCAGAACTGGGAGAAGTTCGCCAGCAAGTACGTCCAGGAAGCGAACGCATCGACGGACCGCGGCCTCGCGACCGGGCTCTACGTGTCGGCCGCCGAGGCGCACGTGCGGTTCGCGCCCGACGCGAGCGATGCCGAGGCGTACCTCCGCAAGGCGCTCGAGATCGATCCGAAGAACGGCAAGGCCGCGTTCCACCTCACGCGCTTGCTGCGCGGCTCGCAGCGCTGGCTCGACCTCGGCGTCCACCTCGAGTCGCGCGCCGAGCTCGCGGCGACGCTCGAGGAGAAGATCGCCGCGCTGCTCGCCGTCGCCGACGTGGCCCGCGTGCAGCTCGGCGACGCCGCGCGCGCCGACGCCGCGATCAAGCGGGTGCTCCACCTCGATCCGGCGCAGCCGCAGGCGCTCCGCACGATCACCGATGCCCTGGTCGCTGCCCAGAACTGGTTCGCGCTCGTCGGTGCGTACCAGGCGGCGCTCAAGGCGCGGCGCGATCAAGATGACATCGGCATGCTGCTGCAGATCGCGATGGTGCTGTGGAAGCACATCGGTGATCTCGATCAGGCCGAGGAGTACTTCCGGCGCGTCCGCAAGCTCGATCCCGCGCACCCCGCGGCGCTCGACTTCTACCGGGTCTACTACCCGTCCAAGGGCGAGAACCAGAAGCTGCTCGCGATGCTGCGGCAGGTCGAGAAGGCCCCGCGCACGCGGCCCGACAGCGTGCGGCCGATCGGCGTCGAGATCGCCGAGCTCGCCGAGCAGCAGAACAACCCCGAGAAGGCGATCGAGTCGTGGAAGCAGATCCTGCGGCAGGATCCGAGCGGCAGTGGCGGGGCGCAGGCGCGCGTCGCGCTCGCGCGGCTGTACCGGCGGACCGAGAAGTGGAACGCGCTGCTCGATCTGATGAAGGACGAGCTCGAGCGCCTGCCCGAGGGTGACCTCGTGGCGCGCGTCGCCAAGCTCCACGAGGTGGTCGAGATCTATCGCGATCGGCTGCGGCTCGACGTGATGGTGATCAACACCTACAACGCGATCCTCAAGATCGAT
Source organism: Myxococcota bacterium (assembly GCA_030857245.1). Classification (GTDB taxonomy): domain Bacteria; phylum Myxococcota_A; class Polyangia; order Haliangiales; family Haliangiaceae; genus JABFXX01. Next base: position 900 of record JALZOI010000063.1, on the reverse strand, counting down.
CCCGACAACGTCCGGGCGACGGACGAGCTGGCCGCGAAGTTCCGCGCGCTCGGCCGCTGGAACGATCTGATCGCGGTGCTGACGCGCAAGAGCGAGGTCGCGACGCTGCCCGACGCCGATCGCGTCCTGCTGCTGCGCGAGATCGCGGACCTGTGGGGCGAGCGGTTCGGCAACTTCGCGAACGCGGTGCGCCCGCTCGAGCGGATCCTCGAGCTGATGCCGAGCGATCCCGACGCGCTCGCGCGACTCAAGGAGATCTACACGAAGCGCCGCCAGTGGCGCGCGCTGATCGACGTGCTGGGGCGCGAGGCGAGCACGCTGCCCGCGGACGAGAAGCGCGCGAAGCAGGCCGAGATGGCGCGGCTCGCCGCCGAGCGGCTCGGCGACTCGCGGCTCGCGATCGAGATCTATAACGGCATCCTGGTCGACGCGGGGCCCGATCACGCCGAGACCCTGGCGTCGCTCGTCGGGCTCTACGAGCGCGAGAAGCGGTGGCTGCCGCTCGCCGAGGTGCTGCACCGTCAGGTCGCCGCGCTGCAGGCGGCGCCCGAGGCCGGCACGCCGAAGGAGGCGATCGCGCTCCTCGAGAAGCTCGGGCAGGTCTACGCCGACCGGCTCGCGGCGCCGCAGGCCGGCGCGGCGGTCTGGCAGCAGGTCCTCGAGCTCGAGCCCGGGCACGCCCGCGCGCTGCGCACGCTGCGCGAGCTCTACGCCGTCGCCGGTGACTTCGCGGGCCTCGAGCAGCTCTACGCCAAGCTCGGCCAGGAGGAGGAGCTCGTCGAGGCGCTGCTCTCGATCGCCGATCGGCTCGAGTCGAAGGCGCAGCGGCTGCCCCTCGTCGAGCGGGCCGCGCAGCTCGCGCAGCAGCGCGCCGAGGCCGCCGCAGCCGGGACCGCGCCC
>JALZOI010000492.1 GCA_030857245.1 Myxococcota bacterium | reverse complement strand
CCGGTGGTCTCGGAGGCGACGGCGCGCATGCCGCTCGGCCGCGTCGTCGCGACCTTCATGGACTCGCTCGCGCGCGCGCCCGCGGCGGGGCTGCCGACGCCGAGCCGCGTCTTCGTCGGATCGACCGGATCGGTGCGCGGCGACGGCGTCGTGTCGAGCAGGCGCGGCTGCTTGCCCGACTCGGGCGGGTTCGGCAGGCCGGGAGCCTCGGGGCCCGCGTCGTGGTCCGCGAGGGCATTCGTCACCGGCATCGGCGGCGGCGTGGGTAGCGAGCTCTCGACGGCGGCGTCGGACTCGGCGACCTCGGCGCGGTCCATCGATGCGGAGCGGCGCTTCGCGAGCTCGTCGGGCGGGATGATCGCGGTGCCTTCACCGCCCTCCGCGGTCTGCGCGATCAGCTCGTCGAGGGCGCGCACCTTCGTGGCCTCCTCGAAGGCCTGCTCGTCGAAGTCGTCCGCATCGGAGTGGAACGGCATCGGCTTCGGCAGCGGCGTGTGCTGCTCGCCAAAGCTCTCGCCGCTGCGCCGTGACTTGTCGTTGCCGAGCAGGGCGTCCTGCAGCGGCAGCGGGGCGACGCGCGTCGGCGTGTCCGCGAACATCGGCGACTTGGAGATCTCCTGCTCGCGCTGCGGAGCCTGCTTCGCCTTCTCGGCGAGGATGCGCTCGAGCACGGTCTGGCTGCCCTCGGCGAGGCGGTCGAACCGCACGCCCATGCCGGGCGCGATCGCGGGTCGCGACGGGTCGTTCTCGCGCGTCCACACCACGGTGCCCTCGCCGCCGATCAGCGGTGACGCATCGCGCAGCTGGAACTCGAAACGCATCTGCGTCCCGACCGCGAGCGGCTCCTTCGTGCGGATGAAGATGCCGCCCTGGCTGACATCGACCGCGTAGCGCTCGATGAACTGCTCGAGGGTCTCGCTCTTGAACTTGATCTTGAGCGTGACCGGCGTGCGCTTTCCTTGTCGCGTATTTGGATCGACCAAGGCGAATCTCCCAGTCGGCAGCGCTCACGCGTCTCGCGCAAGGCGCCGAATTGGCTCGATTCTAGGTGGTCCCCGGCCGCCGCGCAATGCAGCGAGGGGCATGTCGATAACCCTCCGGCGCTTGTGTATGTTCGCCAACGATGTTGCCGCCGTCTCCGATCAAGCCGATCCGCCGCGTGCTCGTCGCCAACCGTGGCGAGATCGCGGTCCGCGTCATGCGCACATGTCAGGAGCGCGGCATCGAGACTGTCGCGGTGTTCAGTGACGTCGACCGGCTCGCGCCTCACGTTCAGCTCGCGGACGCCGCCGTGGCGATCGGCCCGGCCCCCGCCGCGCAGAGCTACCTGGTGATCGACAAGATCCTCGACGCCTGCCGTCAGAGCGGCGCCGACGCGGTCCACCCGGGCTACGGGTTCCTGTCGGAGAACGAGGACTTCGCCGATGCCTGCGCGGCCGCCGGCATCACGTTCATCGGGCCGTCCGCCGACGCCATGCGGAAGATGGGCAGCAAGACCGAGGCGCGCAAGACCGTGACCGCCGCCGGCACGCCCGTGGTGCCCGGCGACAACGGCCCGACCGGCGAGGGGTTCCCGAGCGCCGAGGAGGCGCTGCTGGCCGCCCGCAAGATCGGCTTCCCGGTGCTGCTCAAGGCGGCAGCGGGCGGCGGCGGCAAGGGCATGCGCATGGTGACCGGCGAGGCCGAGTTGCCGGCCGCGTTCGAGGGCGCGCGGCGCGAGGCGACGGCCGCGTTCGGCGACGGCACGATCTACCTCGAGAAGGCGATCCAGCGGCCGCGCCACATCGAGATCCAGATCTTCGGCGACACCCACGGCAACCTCGTGCACCTCGGCGAGCGCGACTGTTCGATCCAGCGCCGCCACCAGAAGGTCATCGAGGAGGCGCCGTCACCGGCGGTCTCCGCCGAGCTGCGCGCGAAGATGGGCGTCGCCGCGATCGCCGCGGCGCGCGCCGTCGACTACGTCGGCGCCGGCACCTGCGAGTTCCTGCTCGGCACCGACGGCGGCTTCTACTTCCTCGAGATGAACACGCGGCTGCAGGTCGAGCACCCGGTCACCGAGATGATCTACGGCGTCGATCTCGTGAGCTGGCAGCTCGACGTCGCCGAGGGGCGCCCGCTGCCGATGACGCAGGAGCAGCTCGACGCGCGGCGCCGTGGCCACGCGCTCGAGTGCCGGATCTACGCCGAGGATCCGGTGAAGTTCCTGCCGTCGCCGGGCCGGATCACGCACCTCCGGGTGCCCGACGGTCCGTACGTCCGCAACGACAGCGGCTGCTACGAGGGCGCGGACATCCCGGTGCACTACGACCCGATGATCAGCAAGCTCGTGGTGTGGGGCGAGGACCGCAAGACCGCGGTCGGCCGGATGCGGCGCGCGCTCGACGAGTACGTCGTGCGCGGCATCGACACGAACCTCGCGTTCCACCGGCGCTGCCTGCGCCACCCGGAGTTCATCGCCGGCGAGTTCGACACCGGCTTCATCGGCCGCAACGTCGCGGAGCTCACGCCACGCGCCGACGAGGCGGAGCTCGAGGCCGCGATCATCGCCGTCGCGCTCGCGGCGAGCACCGCGTCGCCCGCGGCCGCGGCGGCCCGCGCACCCGTCGCTCACACCAACGGCACCGCCGAGATCTCGGGCTGGCGGAGGCAGATCCGATGAGGGGGCTGGCGCGGGTCGCCCTCGGCGTGGTCGCCCTGCTCGGCGGGCTCGGCGGCGGATGTGGCGGCGGCTCGGACGAGGGCGTGTTCACGCAGTCCGTGTGCCCCACCGTCGACCCGCCGACGTACGACAGCTTCGGGCGCACGTTCATGGAGCGCTACTGCACGGAGTGTCACGACTCCGCGAAGACCGGCGCCCTGCGTCAGGACGCCCCGGCGACGATCGACTTCGAGACGCTCGCGCTGCTGCGGATGTGGACGAGCCCGATCGACAAGCAGGCCGCGTTCGGGCCGGCCGCCGAGAACACGAACATGCCGCCGGCGGGCAATCCGCAGCCGACCGCCGACGAGCGCCGGCGTCTCGGCGAGCTCATCGCGTGCGAGGTCGCGAAGTAACGACGCTGCGGTCGCCGCGGGTCCCGGCGAGCCGCGGCGGCGGCGTCAGCTGGGATCAACGAGCATACGCCGGCGGCCCCGGTGATCAACGCGGAATCGACGTGTCGATCGCCTCGTGACGCCTCGCGACCACTTGCCAGGACTACTGATTGCGTTCTGCGGTTTCCGTCGGTAGAAAGCCTCGGGCACACGTCGTTTTGCGTGCCTGAAGGGGCAGAGCTCAATGGCGCAGCAGACCAAGTTCGTGTTCGTCACCGGTGGTGTGGTGTCGTCGCTCGGCAAGGGCATGGTCTCGGCGTCGATCGGCGCCCTCATGGAGAATCGCGGCCTCAAGGTCGCGAACATGAAGCTCGACCCGTACATCAACGTGGACCCGGGCACGATGAACCCGACGCAGCACGGCGAGGTCTACGTCACCGACGACGGCGCCGAGACCGACCTCGATCTCGGGCACTACGAGCGCTTCGTGTCGACGAAGATGTCGCGGCTCAACAACATCACGACGGGCCAGATCTACTCGTCGGTGATCGGCAAGGAGCGCCGCGGCGAGTACCTCGGTTCGACCGTGCAGGTCATCCCGCACATCACCGACGAGATCAAGGCGCGCATCCTGCGCTGCGCCGAGGGCCTCGACGTCCTGGTCGTCGAGGTCGGTGGCACGGTCGGCGACATCGAGTCGCTGCCGTTCCTCGAGGCGGTCCGCCAGCTCCGCGTCGAGCTCGGCACCCAGAACTCGGTGAGCGTCCACCTGACGCTCGTCCCGCACATCAAGGCGGCCGGCGAGTTCAAGACCAAGCCCACGCAGCACTCCGTGCAGAAGCTGCGCGAGATCGGCATCCAGTGCGACGTCCTCGTCGTGCGCGCCGAGGAGCAGCTCGCCGACGATCTGCTGAAGAAGATGGCGATGTTCTGCAACGTCGCGGGTGACGCGGTGTTCCAGTCGATCGACATCGACACGGTCTACCGGCTGCCGATCGTGCTGTGCGAGCAAGGTCTCGATCAGAAGCTCGCCGCGCTGCTCAACATCTGGTCGCGGGCGTCGCGGCTGTCGGTCTGGGAAGAGGTCGTCAAGCGGATCACGGCGCCGCGGCTCGGCGCGCGCAAGGTGACGGTCGGCTTCGTCGGCAAGTACGTGCAGCTCGTCGAGGCGTACAAGAGCATCAACGAGGCGCTGCTCCACGGCGGCATCGCCAACGAGTGCAGGGTCGAGATCCAGCACATCGACAGCGAGGAGCTCGAGAAGCATGGCGTCGGCTCGCTCGCGCAGTACGACGGCATCCTGATCGCGCCGGGCTTCGGCGCCCGCGGCACCGAGGGCAAGGTCCTCGCCGTGCGCTACGCGCGCGAGAACAAGGTGCCGTTCTTCGGCATCTGCTTCGGCATGCAGCTCGCGTGCATCGAGTTCGCGCGCAACGTGTGTGGTCTCGACAAGGCGAGCTCGACCGAGATCGATCCGACGACGCCGCATCCCGTCGTCGATCTGATGCCCGACCAGCGCGGCGTCACCGACAAGGGCGCGACGATGCGGCTCGGCTCGTATCCGTGCGTGCTCAAGAGCGGCACGCGCGCCGCCGACGCGTACGGCACGACGGAGATCGCCGAGCGGCACCGCCACCGCTGGGAGATCAACAACAACTATCGGGACACGCTCGAGCGCCACGGCATGGTGCTGTCGGGGCTGTCGCCCGACGGCCGCCTCGTCGAGATGATCGAGCTGCCGCAGCATCCGTACTTCGTCGCGTGCCAGTTCCACCCCGAGTTCAAGTCGCGCCCGAGCGCACCGCACCCGCTGTTCTCGCGGTTCATCAAGGCCGCGCTCGCCTTGCAGTCGCAGTAGGGTCGGTCCGGTCGCGCGACGGCCCCGCAGACAGTTCCCGGGAGCCGCGCTACGCTCGCGCCGTGATCGCGCGCACCGTGTCGGGGGCCCCCACGTACGTGCCCGGGGAAGGCTCCCGCCTCACCGTGGCGCCCGACGGCAGCATGGCGGCGATCGTCGAGCCCGCGCGGATCGTGCTCGTCGACCTGCCGGGCGGTGCACCGTTCGTCGATCTCGATGGTGACCGGTCGGCGACCGGGATGGAGGTCGCCTGGATCGGCACGCCGCCACGCCTGCTCGTGCTCGCCCGGTTCGCCGACCACACCCGGGTGGCCCTCGTCGATCCGCACCAGGCGCACGGGCCCCAGGGCCCGGTCATGGTCGCCGAGCTCCGGCTCGAGGCGCTGATGTCGCTCGGTGCCAGCGCCGGCAGCCGCGCGCTCGCGACCGGTGCGCGGGGGGCGATCGTGCTCGCTGCCACGCCGACGCACCTCACCCAGGCCGCGCTGCCGATCCGGACCCGCCCGCTCGCCTCGGGTGCCGCGGGATCGCACGTGATGCTCGCGCTCGAGAGCTCGATCGACGAGTGGGATCTACAGACCCGGCTGCCGCGGCGCCGGCTCCGGCTCCCGCGGGCCGCGGTGAGCACGGCGGTCGGCGGCAGTGATCGCGTGGTGTGGTCCACGACCCAGCAGGATCCGGCGCGCATCGACGTGATGCCCCTGCTCAACCGCGGCCAGCCGAAGGTGCACGAGCTGCCCGAGCCGATCGGGCACATCAGCGGCCATCCGCGCAGCGACGTGCTCGCGTGCGTCGGCGCGACCACCGGTCGGATCTACGTGGTCGATCTCGACGGGCGCACCGCCATGCGGGTGATCGCGCCCGAGGGGCTCGGCCACCGCCCGGTCGTCGGTCTCGTGGTGGGTCGCGGGCTCGGCCTGCTCGTCGCCGGCGCCGGGCGCCCACTCGTGTTCGTGC
>JALZOI010000491.1 GCA_030857245.1 Myxococcota bacterium | reverse complement strand
CGCCACAGCAGCTCGCGGTTCTCGGCCTCGCGGATCGGCGGGGCGCACTTGAAGGGCGTCGCGCCGTCGGGGATGGTCTCGGCGGTGAAGTGCAGGTAGTGCGGGCAGGTCTCGGCGGTGAGCGGCAGCCCCTCGGCGCGGGCGTCGCGGAGCAGCGGCAGCGCGCTCGCGGCGGAGTGATGGACGATGTGCGTACGCGCGCGAGTGGACCGGCACAGCGCGGTCACCATCGCGATCGCCTGCTCCTCGGCCGCGGGGGGCCGCGACGCGAGGTACGTGGCATAGCGGCGGGGATCCGCGTGGACGAGCGCGGCGGTCGCGGCGTCGATCGGCCCGGCGACCTCGGCGTGGACGAGCAGCGGCACGCCGAGCCCGGCGAGGATCGCCATCGCGGGCGCGAGCTCGCGCTCGCCGACCCAGCCGAACTCCTCGACGCCGGAGTCGACGAGGAAGCACTTGAAGCCGCGCACGCCATCGCGGGTCATGCCCTCGAGCTCGCCGGCGTTGCCGGGCACGACGCCACCCCAGAACCCGACATCGACGCTGCACTGGCCGCGGGCCGCCGCACGCTTGGCGGCGAAGCCCTCGCGCGTCGTGGTCGGAGGGATCGAGTTGAGCGGCATGTCGACGAGCGTGGTCACGCCGCCGATCGCGGCGGCGCGGGTGGCGGTCGCGAAGCCCTCCCACTCGGTGCGGCCCGGCTCGTTGAGGTGGACGTGGGTGTCGACGATCCCCGGCAGCACGTGGTGCTCCCCGGCGTCGACGAGCCGCGCGCCCGCGGGGACGTCGTCCCACGCGCCGACCCGCTCGATCGTGCCGCCGCGGATGTGCACCGTGCTCGGGCCGGTGCCGCTCGGCGTGACGACGCGGCGCGAACGAACGACGACGAAGGGCTCGGCCATCAGCCGCGCAGTATAGCCGGCAGCCAATCGGCGGGAGCTGCTTGACGAGCCCGATCGTGGTCGACAGGCTGCAGCCATGCACCTGAACGCGCTGTACCCCGAGGCCCAGGCTGGCAAGGCCGCGCTCGTCGCGTGCATCCACGCGCTGACCCGCGCGGCGCGCTGGGACTCGGTGATCGTGCGGCCGGTGCGCTACTGGACCGTGCGCCAGGCGCAGCGCCACTACGGCGAGGCCAAGCAGCGGCTCGAGACCGTGCGCCGCAACGTCCGGGCGACCACGACGGAGCCCGGGTTCGGGGTCGACTCGTCGGGCGGATACGCGGTCAGCGCGCTGCTCGTCGGCGGCATCCTCGATGGCCTCGTCACGATCGCGATCGACGCGCGCGTCGACGGCTCGCTGGCCGACGCCAAGAGCTTGCTGGCCGACGTCGACCAGCTGCTGCTGCGGCTGCGCAAGGCCGGCGCCGTCGGCTAATCGAGGTTCGCGCCGTGCTCGATCCAGTTGCCGAGCTCGGCGCGCTCGTCGACGGTCATCATCGTCTTGTTGTTGAGCGGCATCGACTTCGTCTTGACGGCGCGCTCGTAGATCCGCGGGGCCATGATCTCGATCTGCAGCGGCAGATCGAAGACGACGTTGTTCGGCGCGACGGGCCATGCCGGATCGCGGGGTGAGGCGCTGTGGCACGACGTGCAGCGCTTCTTGATGATCGCCTGCGCGCGCGCGAACGAGACCTGCTCGTCGAGCTGGGGCGGCGGCCGATCGCCGACGCGCGTGATCACGAGCATCCCGGCGAGCGCGATGCCGGCGGAGCCGAACGCCGGCGCGAGCCAGGCCGCGACGGAGCGCTGCCGGCCAGCGCCGAGGTAGCGGGTGTTCATGAAGTGGCGCACGCCCGCGCCGCCCACCATCACCGCGATCAGCACGAGCCAGTTCAGGTGGTGGCTGTACGCACCCGGGAAGTGGTTCGACAGCATGATGAACAGCAGCGGGAACGTGAAGTAGTTGTTGTGGATGCTGCGCTGCTTCGCGCGGATCGACAGCGTGGGGTCCTGCTCCTTGCCCGACTGCGTCGCGTCGATCAGCGACTGCTGCGACGGCATGATGCAGAGCCAGACGTTGCCGGTCATCAGCGTGCCGATCAGCACGCCGGTCTGGATGTACGCGGCGCGCCCGCTGAACACCTGCGAGAAGGCGTAGATCGATCCGAAGAGCAGGATGATCGACAGCACGGTCGCGGTGCGCGGGTGGAGCTCGCCGTACGAGCGCCACAGGCCGTCGTAGAGGATCCAGCCGGTCAGCAGCGAGCCGATCGACAGCGAGATCGCGACGACCGGCTCGATCGCGGCGACGCTCGGATCGATCAGGAAGGCCGCGCCGTTCATGTAGTAGACGACGACGAGCAGCGCGATGCCCGTCATCCACGTGAAGCCGTTCTGCCACTTGAACCAGTGGATCGTCGGTGGCAGCTCGCCGGGCTCGAGCAGCTTCTTCTCGACGTCGTAGAACGCGCCGGAGTGGACCATGAAGATCTTGCCCTGCGAGAGCCGGCCCTGGGACGCCGCCTTCTCGAGGTTGCGGTCCATCCAGTTCCACAGCATCGAGTTGCCGATCCACATGATGCCGGCGACGAGGTGCGCCCACCGGAAGATGACGTCGAGCACCTCGTTCAAGCGCACTGCGCCGCCAGTATAGGCAGGTCAGGCGGGCGCGCGCGACTAGGCACGGCGCGACGATTGGCCGCGTAACTTCGCGAGCGCGCCGGCGAGCTGCGCGGTGCCGCCCAGCAGCGGGGCCGCGAGGTCGCCGTGGGCGTCGAGCCGGGCGCGCAAGGTGCGGAGGTTGAACGTTTTGGGTGCCAGCGCGCGCGTCACCTCGGCCCACGCGATCGGCGTCGAGACCGGCGCGGCATCGGCGGCGCGCAGCGAGTACGGGGCGACCAGCGTCTTGGCGACGAACTGCTTGTGATCGAGGAGCAGCCGCCCGCCGCGCTTCTCCTTGTCGTTCTCGATGGTGACCTTGGCGGGGAGCAACCGGATCAGCAGCTCGGCGATCCCGCGCCCGAGCTCCTCGGCCTGCGCGAACGTGTGCCCGGGCGCGAGCGGCACGAGGATGTGGAGCCCGCGCTGGCCGCTCGTCTTGACGACGCTCGGCAGCTCGAGCAGCTCGAGGATGCCGCGCACGGCGAGCGCGACCTCGATGGTGTCCTCCCACCAGGTCGGCGCGTCGCCCGGATCGAGATCGATCATCGCCCAGTCGGGCTCGGCGAGCGACGCCAGACGGCTGCCGAAGCCGTGGTAGGTCAGCCCGGCCTGGTTGGCCATCCACAGCAGCGCATCGCCGTTCTCGATGATGATGCGGCGCACGCCGTCGACGTAGTGGGCGCGCAGGTAGTCGGGCGCGCGCGGCGGCATGCGGTGCTGGTACCAGTCGAACTCGTCGATGCCGTCGGGCCAGCGCTGGATCACGACGGGCCGATCCACGAGGTAGCGCAGCATCACCGGCGCGATGTCGCGGTAGTACGCGATGATGTCCTGCTTCGCGATGCCGTCGCGCGGGTAGAAGACCTTCGCGGCGTTCGAGAGTGGCGGCGGTGGCGACAGGCTGCGGCGCCAGTCGATCGGCGCGGCGGTCGACGAGATCGCGTGCCACGCGCCGTCATAGGGATGCTCGAGCCGGCGCGCGACGATGCCGCGCAGCCCGAGCGTCCGCGCCGCGGTCAGCACGCGGGCGAGCGTGCCGTCGAGGGCCTGCGAGGCGAGCAGCGAGGCCGGCGCACCGGCGAGCAGCTGTGCGAGCCGGGCGCGGCGCTCCGCGAGCGGCCGGGTGCGCAAGTCTTCGCCGTCGATCGAGAGCAGGTCCCAGCAGATCAGCACCGCGGGCGTCACCGCGCCGCCCTTCGCGACCCGGGTGCGCAGCGCCTCGAAGGACGGGGCCCCGGCGTCATCCATGACGCAGACCACCGCATCGATCGCGAGGTGCTCGGCGGGCAGCCGGGCGAGCGCGCGGGCGGCGACCGGGAACGTCTGCGTCCAGTCGCGAAAGTCCGCGGCCGCGAGCCGCACCTGATCGCGCACGCGCGTGGCGAGCACGCGATGGCCATCCCACGCCGGCTCGATCAGCAGCGCGCCGCGCGAGACCGCCTGGGTCTCGACGCAGCTGATCGCCGCGAGCGTGAACTGGCGACCGAGCGCGAAGGCGCCGTCCTGCTTGCCGGGCTTCCGGCGCTTGGGGCGATCGGCCACGCCGCCCCATCCTATCGGAGGGGACGCCCTCCACTACCGCAACTTCGCCCCACGTAAGTCCGCGAGACCTGGTGCGGGCCGGAGGGGACGCCCTCCACTACCGCAACTTCGGACGCCGGACGGCGGGGCCTCGACGGCTTCGTCCTCTGGGCCCCGGCGCGACGAACGCACCACCCACGGGAGGTGACTCGCCTGCGGCTCGGCCCGACTGTCTGGGGCCGTGGAGTTTCGGGAGCTTGCGTGCGTCGACGTTGCGTTAGTGGAGGGCGTCCCCTGGGGGGCCGATCTGGCGGATGGCGAGCGCGGTGAGCGGGCGAGTGGCCGCGGTCAGCGCGAGCAGGCCGCGGCGATCGAGGTCGGGAGGCGTCGCGACGCGCAGCTCGAGGAGCGTGGGTGGCAGCGCCGCGATCAGGGTGCACGCGTCGGTCGCATCGCGGCCGTGCACCTCGAGGGTGGCGCGCTCCGAGCCGCGGGGACCGCACGCGATGCGGAGCCGCAGCATCGGGTGGTGCACCACGATCGCGGGGATGCGCGACCCGGCGAACAGGCGCTGGAGCACCGCGGGCTGGAGCTCGTCGAGCTGATCGAACACGAGGCCGAACATCGTGAGCCGCTGCGCGATCGGGCCGGCGAGCAACTCGTCGACGTACTGGGTCGCCATCCCGCCGACGTGCAGCTCGCGCAGCGCGGGCAACGCCTCGCCGCGGCCGAGCGCCGCGATCTGCTCGTCGGCGTCGGCGCTCATGTCGAGGTCGGTGAGGTGCAGCGTCTCGATCGGCCGTGGCGTGCCCGCGAACAGCTCGCGCCACGCATCGTCGAGGCGCTCACGGTCGCGCGCGCGATTCGGGCGAAACACGAGCTCGCGCAGCGAGCGCATCACCGGGTGGAACGCGATCTGCGCGGAGTCCTCGAGCTTGCGCACGGTCGACCACGCCGGATGTCCGATCAGCGGACGGATGCGGTCGGCCTTGTTCGAGTCGATGCGGCACTCGGCGAGGAAGCCGCGCTCGAACCGGTAGCCCTTCATGATGATCGGCGCGAGCTCACCGAGCCACGTCAGCCCGTGCTCCTTGAGGAGCTTGGTCTCGCGACGCTGCTGCTCGGCCGTGCGCGCTGCCTGACACTGCAGCGTGATCAGCTCGCCGCGCGCGTCGCCGCGCTCGAGCAGTGCGTCGCCGTAGACGAGCCGTCGCGCGGTGTCGTCGGGCCGCGCGTAGATCGCCTGCAGCAGCTCATCGACCTCGGCGCGCGGTGCCGTCGCTTGCGTCGCATGCGCGAGCGCTTCGTCGATCGCGGCGAGCCGCGCACTCGGCGGCGCCGTGGGCGTCGCGAGCCCCGGCCGCACGTCGGCGATCAGCTTCTCGAGCTGGCGGCGGAGCCAGTCGCCGAGCGTCGCCGAGACGTTGGCCTCGATCAGCGCGTCGGCGGCCTCGAGCCGCGGCAGCAGCGCCGGGTTGCGGATCCGCGACGCCAGCGCCAGCACGGCCTTGTAGAACGGCGCCGACGTCGAGCGGTATGGCACGGTCTCGAGCCAGCGCACGAGGGCGTCCTCGATCCGGGGATCCGCCGGCCAGCGCGCGACGTGCACGAGCCGCAGGTAGCCCTCGCCCCACGAGCCATCGGTCAGGCTCTCGAGCAGCGCCGGGACGTCGGCCGCCGTGCACTGCCGCGCCAGCGTCGCCCACGCCGCGCTTGCGGCCTTCGTCCGGC
>JALZOI010000062.1 GCA_030857245.1 Myxococcota bacterium | reverse complement strand
GACCTCGAGCGCCTCCACGTCGGGCTCGCCAGCTCCGAGGCGGCGATCCTGGGCCTCCGCGGCGAGGCCGACGAGCGCAGCCGGGCCGCGGCCGGCGAGCTCGAGCGCGTGCGCAACGAGGCCTTCGCGGCGACCCGCGATCTCGGGCAGCTCCAGGACCGGGTCAGCGAGCTCGATCGCCAGCTCGCCGAGCGCGCCCACGCCGCGCGCGACCTGTCGACGGAGAACGAGCAGCTCAAGGGCCGCGTGCGTGACGCCGAGGGGCTGCGCGCCGAGTACGTGCGGCTGCGCACGAGCGTGACCGAGTCGGAGTTCCTCAAGAGCGAGGTCGCGCGTCTCGAGCAGGAGCTGCGCACGATGCGCGTCGATGCGCTCGGTGCGATTGGCGCGCCGCGCGCACGGCCTGCACGCGGCACGGACCGGCAAGCCGATCCCGCGAACCGGACGATCGGCGAGTCGCTCGCGTCCGTGCTGGAGCGGTTCGCCGATGCCGGGACGCGGTCGATCGCGATCGCGGACACGCTCGGCTTCCCGCTCGCTAGCAACGGCACCGACGGCGTGGCGCTCGCCGCCTATGCCGCGCTGCTGTTCGAGTCGGCCGCGCGTGCCGACCAGTTCATGCCGGTCGCGCAGCCCGCCGTGATCGAGGTCGTCGACCACCAGGGCGCGCGGATCTCGGTGTGGACGTTCCCGGTCGACAGCGAGCGCTTGCTGCTCGCGAACCTCTCGGTGACGCCCGTCGATAGCCGTCGCGTCGATGCCACGCTCGGTGACCTCGCGAGCATCCTCGCGCCGACGCCGATCGCGAGCGGCGGGCAACGGTAACGTCCATGAACCGTGGCGTGCGTCGACGGATCGGCGTCGTGAGCGGCCTCGTCGTCGGAGCCGCCGTGGTGATGTTCCTGAACCTGCCGGGCCGCGAGCGCTTCCACGCACCGGGCCCGATGAACACCGGGCACGCCACGCTCGCGTGCGAGTCCTGTCACCAGCCGGCCGCGGGCAGCATCCGCCAGCAGCTCCAGACCGTCGCGCGGCAATGGATCGGCGTCGAGGCCGCCGCGGTCGACCTCGGCTTTCAGCAGGTGACCAATGATCGCTGCCTCGCATGCCACGAGCGTCCCGATGACCGCCATCCGGTGTTCCGCTTCCTCGAGCCGCGGTTCGCGGAGGCTCGCCAGCAGCTGCGCCCCGAGGAGTGCTCGTCGTGCCACCGCGAGCACGCGGGGGTGCGGGTGACGCTGCGCGAGGGCACGTACTGCGCGAGCTGTCACCGCGACACCAAGCTCGAGAACGATCCGATCGACGTCCCGCACCGCGATCTGATCGCCAACGAACGCTGGGAGACCTGCCTCGGCTGTCACGACTTCCACGGCAACCACGCGCAGCGAGCGCCGCACCGCCTGCAGGACGCGCTCACCGTGGATCAGGTGCGGACATACTTCGGCGGCGGTGCGTCGCCGTACGGGCCGGCGATCCGGCGCGCCACGAACCCAGGGGTCAAGACGCTATGAACCTCACGCCACCGCGCAAGATCACCAAGGCCGATCGCGGGCGCTCGCCGACCTGGAGGTCGGGTCTCGTGATCGCGTCCGTCACCGTCGCGCTCTGCGTGTACCTGTTCGTCAACGCGCCGCAGCGGCTCGCCGCGCAGCCGACGCCGACCGGGACGGTGCCGATCCGCGCGGTGTTCTCGATCCTCGAGATCGAGAACGACGCGGCTCGGGCGCTGTGGACCGACGAGATCGTGACCCGCGGCACCGCGGTGGGGCTCACCTTCGGCGAGCGCTGGCGTGACGAGGCCGTCCACGCCGGGCCGCTGCCGGCGCTGTTCCTGCGCGAGACCGCGCGCCACCTCGAGCGCAGCCCCGTGCGGCTCAGCTTGTTCCTCGGGTCGCGGTACCCGATCAACACCGCGAACCAGCTCACCGGCCAGCAGGCCGCGAGCTTCGCGATGCTCGAGGGCAGCGGCGCCCCGCAGTTCTTCTACGAGCCGAGCACGCAGCGGCACACGGCGATGTTCGCGGACCGCGCGATCGTCCAGGCGTGCGTGACCTGCCACAACGAGCACGCGGACTCCCCGAAGCGCGACTGGCAGCTCGACACGATCATGGGCGCGACGACCTGGATGTACCCCGAGGCCACCGTCACCCGCGAGCGCGCCCTCGAGATGGTGGCCGCGCTGCGGGGCAGCATCCGCGCCGCGTACGCGAGCTACCTCGGGAAGGTGGCCTCGTTCCCGCGCCGGCCCACGATCGGTGACCAGTGGCCGCGCGACGGCTTCGCGCTGCCGAGCGAGGAGGTGTTCATGCGCGAGCTCGCGCGGCGGACGTCGTCGAGCACGCTGCACGGGCTCTTCGACCCGAGCTCGGCGGAGACCGCCGCCGCCCGGGAGGCCGCGGCGCCGGTCGAGCGCGCCCTGACGGGGCCGGCCCTCGCGGTCAAGGCGGCCGAGCCCGCGGCCCGCTATGCGACGCTCGTGATCCGCAGCGTCGGCTCCACGAAGGTCACGATCGATCACGGCTCCAGCCGGCTGATGGTGGCGCGCTTGCCGCCCGGCGGCTCGACGTCGCTGAGCTCGCGACCGCCGCTGCGCGTCCAGATCAGCGAGCCGGCGGGCGTCGAGCTCGAGTACGACGGCAAGAAGGTCGAGTTGCCGCGGGCCGCCGCGGCGGAGCAGCAGGGCGAGCTCGAAGTCACGGTCGGTGCGGCGGTCGATCCCGGAAAGTCATGATCGCCGTGGCCGAGCGCGCAGAGCGGGGGTCCGGGACCTGGGTCGATGCGCGGGGTGACCGCACGGTCATGGCCCTCGGCATCGCGCTGCTGCTCGGCTATGTCGTCCAGGCTGCGCTCGCGCTCGAGTGGTCGTGGCTCGCGCGGCTGCAAGCCAACGACGCCTACAAGATCAGCTCCGGGTGCGGGCTCGCCGGCTATCTGGTGGTGCAGTGGTCGGTCGCGCGCCGGCGCCTGCTCGATCCGGTCGGCGCAGTCGCACGGCACCGGCTGTACGGCGCGTTCGCGCCGCTCGTCCTCTATCTCCACGCGTCGCGGTTCGCGTACGGCTACCTGCTGGTGCTCGCGCTGATCTATCTCAGCATGGTCTGCGTCGGCCTGGTGCATCGGCCGGTGCTCGCGCTCCGCGTGCGCTGGCTGTTCACGTGGTGGGTGGTCCTCCACGTCGCGACCTCGGTGGTGGTGGTCGTGCTCGGCGGGTACCACGTCGTGATCGCGCTCGCCTACGAGTGAGCGCCGGCGTCGGGATGGCTGCGCGCCAGGCGCTCGGTCGTCGAGCATCGACGATCTCGAGCAGAACCCGACGCGCGAGAACGTCACGGCCGCGGCGACCGGGCTGCTGATCGGCAACCGCCGCAACACCGCGCAGGCGAACGGCTACGTGGCGCAGCTCGGCATCCTCGGGCGCGAGGCCTACAACTTCGACCAGGAGATGTTCGCGGAGATCGCGCGGATGCTCGACGAGGCCGCCGGCGAGCTGGTGACGGCGGGTGACAGGTTCGCGTTCGCGCTGTCGAATGGCTACGCGGGCTTCACCACGCCGGCGACGGTCCGCACCTTCAACCGCGCGATCCGCGCGCGCGTGGCGGTCTACACGCAGGACTACGAGACCGCGCTGACCGCGCTGGAGGAGTCCTTCCTGATCGAGATGCCGATGACGCTCGCGGAGCTCGACGTCGGCGTCTACCACTCGTACTCGACGGGGCCAGGCGATCAGGTGAACAACCTGATCAACCCGAACATCTTCGCGCATCCGTCGCTCGTCGCCGACGTGATGATGGACGGCGCGATGGTCGACGCGAGCCCGCCTGCCAGCGGGGGAGTACGTAGCCTCGAAGGAGCGTGGTTCGAGAGGCCATCGGAGGGTCGGCCCCGCGGATCCTGCACCGTGGTCGTCGCCGGATAGCTGCGGCGAGCCGCGTCAGCCCTTCGTCGCGGCGGCGAGCGATGCCTCGTCGAAGTAGCCCGTGTACGTGAACGCGGACGTCGCGCCCGAGCCCTCGATCACGAAGCCGCGCGCGAGCTTCTCGGCGATCCGCAGCTCGGCGGTCGTGTCGCGCTCGAGCGTGCTCGCGCACTGCCACACGGTGCTTCCCGCAGGCGTGCCCTCGCGCAGGTTCGTCGTCACGAGCGAGGTCTCGTCACGGACTTCGAGGTGCCAGCCGTGCAGGGCGCACGTGTACTTCACGACCTCGCCGATCGTCGTCGGGATCGCCGGCACCTCGACCCGCATCCAGGCCTTGGCCTTCGACTTCTTCGCGAGCTCGGCGTCGTACGCGGCGCGGGCGGCTTCGAGGGAGTCGAACTTCTGGGTGCTGTCCTTGCTCTGGCCCGACCTCACCTGGCCTTGCTGGATCAGGAGGAAGGTCGGGAACAGCTGCAGCGTCCAGAACTCCTGCGTCTTCTTCGACTTCGACCACTTCACGAAGCGCGGCATGGCGATCAGGTCTCCCCGTTGAAGGTGAACGCGTTGTCGTGGACGTAGACCAGCTTGCAGTCCTCGACGTACTTGGCGTCGTGGATGCGGTTTGCCTTCACGTAGCCGGTGTCGCCCGCCGCGAGCACCACGGGCGCGCCGTCGGGGACGAGGCCGGCGGGGCCCCGCGTGAAGAACTGGAGCAGCATGCGGCCCTCGACCACGACCGTCATGTCGTCGCCCGGGTGCGAGTGCGGCGGCTCCTCGGAGCCGGCTTGCCACTGCTCGAGCATGACCTCGACGCCGAGGGGGTTCGTCGGATAGGTCGCGCGCAGCGTGAAGCCGGCAGGGCCGCCGTCGGGCGCGACATGGTTCGACCAGATCGTGCTGGTCGCGCTGGTACCCTCGAGATCGCTGTTCGCCATCGTGGTGGACGTTACACGGTGATCCAGGGTCACCGCAGGCCGAAGGTGCGGGCGCGCGTGCGGCGAGTCCGGCTCCGCGGGACCGGTGGTAAGGTAGCGGCCATGTGCCGCCTGACTCCCATCGTGGCGCTCGTTCTCGTCTCGGGCTGCAAGGACGAGAAGCCGGGCGCGCCTCCCGCCGCGACCGCCGATGTTGCCGAGGCCGAGCGCAAGCGCGCCGCGCAGGCGGCGCTCGACGCCGAGAACACCGCGCCGCCGCCGCCCCGGCCGCCGGCCAAGCCGTCGAAGTTCCAGGCCGAGGTCGACCTGACCTTCACGGGCGCGCTCGAGAAGAAGTTCACCGGCCCCGTCGGCATCTGTGGTGCCACGTTCATCGACGGCCGCCTCCAGGGCGGCAACTACGGGATCAAGACGGACGAGCTCGAGTTCCAGATCATGGCCCTGACCGACGACGAGCTGTCGAAGCCGGGTGCCTGGCTCAACATCGCAGGGCCGGACCGCAAGAGCTTCGTCCTGCGCAGGGAGCCGAGCAAGATCACGATCGACGTGGTCAAGGGCGCGACGTTCGACGTGGAGCTCAAGAGCATCGCCGGTGCCGAGACGGTGAAGGTGACGGGGACTGTCACCTGCGGTCCGGACTACCGTCGTCGCTAGGGCCGCGGCGGTTGCATCGCTGATGGGCGCGTCAGCGAGCACCGCCCCGTCGGCTCACGCGCAGCGTTCGGCCTGGAGCTCCGCGTAGAGCCGGTCGGTGTCCTCGCGCCGGCTCAGCTCCGTCCCCGGCGTCAGCACCGCCGCCGCACCGGCTGCGACCCCGAGCCGCATCGCATCCGCGATCGGCAGGCCACGCGCGAGCCCGACGACGATGCCCGCGACCGTGCTGTCGCCCGCTCCGACCGCACTGATGGGGCGGACCTGCGGGGCGCGGATGTGATCGGCGTCGTCCCGGGTCACGAGGACCATGCCCTCGGCGCCGAGCGAGACGGCGAGGAGCTCGACGCGGCCGTCGTCGATCAGCGCGCGCGCGGCGCGCACGACGTCGTCGATCGTGGCCAGCTCGCGGCCCACGGCGCGCCCCAGCTCGTTGCGATTGGGCTTCGCGAGGTAGACGTGACCGGCGAGGCCACGGGTCAGGGGCTCCCCGCTGGTGTCGAGGATCACGCGGACCCCGCGTGGCGCCCGCGCCGCGAGCTCGGCGTAGTAGTCGGTCGGCAACGACGGCGGCAGGCTGCCGCTGAGGACGAGGAAGCGCGCTCCCACGTAGCTCGCGATGCGCTCCTCGAGCACCTTCGCTTCCTGCGGCGTGATCGTGGGGCCCGGCAGCACGAACCGATACATCGCGCCGGTCGTGCGCTCCTCGACGTGGATGCTGAGCCGAGGCTCGTCCGCCGCGGGCACGCGATCGTAGGGGACGTGCTCCTCGCCGAGCAGCTCCGCGAGCCGCGCGCCGTCGCACCCGCCGCCCATCCACAGCGCCATGACGTCGCCACCGAGCCGCGCGGCCGCCCGCGCCACGTTGATGCCACCTCCGCCGGGATGGAGCTCCGGCGCGGTCGCCCGCAGCTTGCTCTCGGCGACCATGCGCTCGACCTCGAAGCTCACGTCGATCGCCGGGTTCATCGTGACCGTCACGATCGCCGCCATCACGGCCTCCGGAGCGGCCGCGGTGACCGCGCGGTGTCTCGCATGCGCACGGCGTGCGGGCCCGCATGCGCGACGCGAGCAGGTGCTTCCTGGTCCCCCACGCGGCCACGTTCGGACCTGGGGCACCGACGACGGGGCGCTCGGGTTGCGTCTGCCATGCCGCAAGCGCGTGCAACGGCGGTTCCAGGGTGCGTGGATCGCCGTTCACGGCGTGGCGCGTGAGCTCTCGTCCCGCAGCGGTCTCCCCTCCGCGACCCTCGCCGTGGCAGTTCTGGCAGTTGGCCTTGTACGCGCGCGCGCCGACCTCGCGGAGAGCAGCGAGGGCGGCGGGAGCTCGAGCCCGCCTGCCGCACGCCCCGCCGGCGCTCAGAACGCGGTGTTGTTCGCGCGGCGACCCGGCGTGAACGCGCCGACGGCGCCGCCGAGCGTGTTGTGCAGGACGTACGCGGTGCCGGTCACGTCGGGCGACAGGTTCAGCGAGACGTTGGGGGTGCCGGTCGCGTACGTCATCGTGAGCAGCGTCACCGGCGTGGCACCCGCGCCGCGGATGGTGACGGTGTCGCCGCCGTCGTTGAGGCCGAGCTGGCCCTCCGACGCGACGGCAAACCGGGTGACGTTCGCGCACGCCGGGTTGCCGGCGCTCCACACGACCATCGCCTGGCCGGGCGGCAGCGTCATGGCGGCGAACGTGTGGCGTAGCGTGACCGAGTCGGAGATCGTGACGCCGGTGAGGTCGAGCAGCTTGTTCGACACGTTCACGAGCTCGATGAACTCGTCGTCGGTGCCCGTGATCTTGAGATCGCAGTTGGTGTCCGACATGTTGTCGGCCGCCATCAACTCGTTGAGCTTGAGGTCACCCACGGCCGGCGGCACCGCGTTGCCGGGGAGGGGCTCGTCGAGCGTGCACACCGAGGGCTCGGTGAACGTGCAGGTGTAGCCGTCCTCGACCTCGCACTTGGCGTCGCAGCCATCGTTCGCCGTCGTGTTGCCGTCATCGCAGAACTCGAGCGGATCCGACACGCCATCGCCGCACGTCGGCTCCAGCGCGAGGAACGTGAAGCTGTACGCGCCGCGGTCGGCGGCGGTGTAGCCATCGATCACGATGTAGTAGGTGCCGGCGGGGAGCGAGACGTAGCCGAGGAACTCGTTCGCGCCCTCGGCATCGGAGCAGCCGTCCTCGGTGCCGTACTCGCTGATCTCGGTCGTGACGTCGCACGGCGCCGCGAGCACGCGGAGCACGGTGTCGAAGGCGCTGGTGTCGTCCATCAGGATGACGACGTCGCGGGTGTCGGTGAGCGTGAAGCGCCAGACGTGGTCGTGCCCGGCGCCGGAGGCGAAGCCGTCGCACATGGCCTCGGCGACCTGGTCGGTGCCGGTCGTGGTGTCGCCGGCGCCGGCGCCCTCGAGCGTGCCCGCGTTGTTGGTGAGCGCGAGGTCGAAGGGCGCGGCGCAGGTGCCGCCCCCCATCGGGACCTCAGCGACGCAGACCGACGGCATCCCCGTGCAGGTGTAGCCGCTGTCGACCGTGCAGGCGGTGCAGCCGTCGGCCGCCATCGCGTTGCCATCGTCGCAGGCCTCGTCCGCGGCGACCGCCCCGTCGCCGCAGCTGCCGGGCGGCGTCTCGGTGTTGCACGTCGCCGAGCAGCCATCGCCGCTGACCGTGTTGCCGTCGTCGCACTGCTCGGCGCTCGCGGTGATGCCATCGCCGCAGGTCACCGTGTTGTCGGGTGAGTTACCGGCGCTGCTACACGCGGCGGCGAGCGCGGCGATGATGCCCGCGAGTCTCCAGGTCCAACGAGTCGTCATGGGCCGCGCGTGTAACACGAGGCGCCGCCGTCCTACAGCGCAATCGGCAGCGTGGCAGCGTGGCCGCGGCGCTGCAAGGCCTGTAACGCAACCCACGTTGCCGCGTGAGCGCCGGCTACCCCGCGGGCTTGCGGAGGCTGCGCGTCTTGTTGCGAGCGAGGATCGCGTGGTGGACCTCCTCGCCGTGCGTCGCGATGTAGTTGTCGAAGATCGTCCGCCACCAGGTGGATGACGCGGGGTGGCTCACGAAGTAGTCGACGAGGTCGAGCAGCGCCATCACCTCGGGGCGGTTGCGGAGCTCGGCGGGGACGCGCTCGTCCGACTGCGCGTGCCGGAACCCCGCCTGCTCGCGCTGCTTGCTGGCCCAGCCTGCGGCGGTCTTGGCTTCGGCCAGCACCGCGTCGTGCCCGACCTGCATCTTCTTGTCATCGGCGTTCTGGCCGGGGATGAGCTGCGCCTTCCAGCAGGTCTCGAGCTGCTTCTGGATGTGGCGATCGGCCTCGACGGCGAGCACCTGGTGGAGCCCGTAGAAGCTCGAGCCCTCGGCGAGGTCTTCGTCCTCGTGGTCGTGCTCGTGGTGCTCGTTCTTCGGGTCGTGATGCTCGTCGAGCTTCTTCTCGACGTCGCCGTGAAGCTTCGTCTGCTCGGCGGACGGCGCATGCCACTCCGGGTGCTTGTCGTCGTGATGATGCGGCGGGTGGTCCTTCGAGATCTCGGAGTGCGACGGCGGGAGCGCGTGGACGGTGACCCACGGGTTCGCAGGGGTGCCCCACGTGTCCTCGGGCTGGCCCGGATCCTTGGCTCGCACCGGCCCGACCCGGCGCTCGAGCTCGGCCTTGCCCGCCTTCATCTTGGACAGGTCGTAGAGATCGCCGCCCTTCTGCAGGCGCGACTCGACGGAGGTCTGCTTCGTCTTCTCGTGCATCTGCCGCTCGGCGATGTGCGTGAGCTCGCCCACGCCGGCGTGACCCGCGGCCTTGGGATCGATCTTGTACATGTCGATGATGATCTGGCGGATCAGCTCGGTGACCTTCGCCTTGATCGCGGCGAACATCTTCTGCATCACCATCCGGATCTTGTCCTGGATCTTGAAGATCACGTCCGACAGGCCGACGATCCCGGCGCTCTTCTTCAAGCTCTCCAGGCGCTCCATGACATCGACGTACGTCGACGCGCCCATCACGAGCGCGTCCGCGATCGCGACGTTCGTGTAGTCGAAGTCGGCGCCGTTCGGCACGCTCATCGAGCCGAACAGCGGGATGCCGACCTGCTGGTAGGTCAGGTGGAAGCCACTCGGACACGGCACCGCGAGCCCGATCGACTTCGATGCCTCGAGCAGGACCTTGGCGGCCGCGCCTTCGGGACCCGACTCGTCGAGGGCCGTCTGGATGTGCTGCCAGGTCGGCTTCTTCTTCTCCTTCGCGGCGATCTCGACGATGCCGAACGTCGAATCGACGCCCTTGTGCAACGCCTGCTCGATCACCGGTAGCTTCGGCAGCAGGACGTGACCGAGCGAGACCTGGCTGTCGGTGCCTCCGAACGTGCCGGTCGTGACGGCCTGCTTGCCGCTGCCGGTCTTCTGATCGTAGAGCGTGTCGACGAAGCTGAACTCGGCGTGGACGCCCTTCGCGGGATCCGCGGCCTTGGTCTCGCCCTGCACCGACGTCGCCCCCTCCTTGAGGGTGCCGTTGGCATCGGCGAACTCGTCGATGAACGAGTTCACGCCTTCGGACTTCTTGGAAGGCTGCTTGTCCTTGCGGGCCTTCAGCGCGTCGTTGATGTAGTGGTTGAGGCCGACCTCGATGAAGTTCGAGTGCGAGAAGTAGTCCTCGACGCCGTGCTGGGCCATGCCGGCCTTCATCCGGCCGGTCGGGGTCGCGCCGTTCGCGACGGCCTGGAGCAGGCAATCCTTCGAGTGCTCGGTCGAGTTCGCGAGGTGGTTCGCGAGCCCGCCGGCGCCGACCTTGTAGAGCTCCGGGTTCTCGTACTGCAGGCCGGGCACGGCGGACCCGGCGTGGGTCTGCTGCGTGGCGACGTCGGGCGTGCTGTTGCCGGCGACGACCGGCGCGTGGCGCGCGTCGGTGGTGGCGATCGCCTTGAACTCCGGCGACGCGGCGAGCTTCGGATTGGCACCCTCGGTGATGAAGTCGTTGGCGCCTGACGTCCCGATCGGATTGTCGAGGTGCTGCTCGGCCTCGTACGCGCCGACGTTCTTCTGGGTGACGAGGTTGCCGATGTCCTTCCCGAGCTCGAGGATCGCGATCGACTTCACGATCGCATCCATCAGCGAGCGGGCGCCGGCGTTGCCGACCTTGCCGCCGGCGTTCGTCGACGGCAGGCCCGACAGGATCTTGAGGGGCGTCGGCGCCGCGAGCTGCGAGTAGTCGCGCATGAAGTTGCCCGAGTACATCTCGAGGGCGGCCTTCTGCTGCGGGGTCAGGTTCTTCGGATCGATCTTGCCGTCGACGCCAGCGGCCTCGAGCTCGATCCCCTTGTGGACGGTCGCCTCGCCGAGGTGGACGTGATCGGCCGCCGCCGTGCCGCGCGCCACCTGGACCTTGGCGTCGCCGCCTTCCTCGCCGGGCTTCGCGACCTTGTCGGCGACCGCCTCGGCCTCCTGCTCCGCGGCGCTCGAGCTCGCGGCGACCTTTGGCTTGCCCGACACGCCGGCGCCGCGCTGCTGCACGACGTGCGTGAGCTCGTGGGCGATCAGCTTGCGGCCACTCTCGCTCGTCGGATCCAGGCCCGCGGCGAAGTGGATGTGCTCGCCCTTCGCGGCCGCGCCGGCGCCGAGCGCACCGACGTCCCCGCTGTTCGTGTGGATCTGGACGTTCGAGAAGTCCTCGCCGAACTGCGCCTCCATCTTCAGGCGGACGTCGTCGGGGAGCGGCGCGCCCCCGCTCGGCGCCTTCGCGACGCTCTGCGCCGCCTCGCGCAGCTCGGGGGCGGCACCCTCGATCGCGTGCTGCGCCTGGGGCTGGCCGTTCGCGGCCGCCGCCCCGGCCATCACCACCTGGTACGCATCGCCGATCGCGCGGCGGCGAAGCTGCTGGCTCTGCTCGTCGGCCTGCATCTCCGCGATGACCTCGGGCCCGACGACCTCGGCGCCCTCGCGCGCCATGATCTCGGACGGCGTCGCGACGTTGATCTCGGTCGCGAGCGCATCGACCTGCTCGTCAGGCAGCTTCGCGGTCGCCTCGCGCCGGACCGACTCCTTGGCGTGCGCCGTCTCCGGGCTCCCCGCCCACGCCGGCTCGTTCGCTGTGTTGACTGCCTGCGGAGGAGGCATGCCGATCGGCTTCGGCTGATCGTGGGTGACGGCGGTGGATCGCTGCTCGAGGTCTTTCATGGCATCTCGCTCGCTTCGTACTGACGCCCACGCTTCCCGCGCGGGTGGGGCCCGTGGCTCGAGACATGATACTCAGATGACCCGTCCCATCTCCCATGCCTCGAGATCGGCGGCGCGAGAAAGCTGGGACATCGTGATCTTGGTGCCCTCCGCGGCGGCTAAGTACGCGGCACGTAAGACCGCATTCCGGATGAACCCTCCGGAGAACTTGTAGGTGCGGCCCAGGCTGCGGAAGTCGATATCGCTGCTGCGGGGGGCAGTCGCAGGTAGGAGCCTTGCCCACAGCTGGGTGCGGACGTCCTCGTCCGGCATGTCGAACCGGACGTGGACGGCGATCCGGCGCTGGAAGGCGGGATCGATCGAGGTGATCAGGTTGGTCGTCAGGATCGCGACCCCGCTGAACCGCTCGATGCGCTGGAGCAGGTAGTTGGTCTCCATGTTCGCGTAGCGATCGGTCGATGACTTGACGTCCGAGGTCCGCTTGCCGAACAGCGCGTCGGCCTCGTCGAACAGCAGCACGGCATGGCCGGCCTCGGCGGCATCGAACGCGCGCGCGAGGTTCTTCTCGGTCTCGCCGATGTACTTCGAGACCAGGTTCGCGAGATCGATCTGGTAGAGCTGGAGGCCGAGCTCGCCCGCGATCAGCGCGGCGACCATCGTCTTGCCGGTGCCGGGCTCGCCCGAGAACAGCGCCGACATCCCGAGCCCCTTCGTCAGCTTGTCGCCGAAGCCCCAGTTGCCGACGACGCGGCGGCTGTTGCCGACGCGGCTGATCAGCTCGGTGATGGCGTCGCGGTTCTCGGCGCTGAGCACGAGGTCCTCCCAGCTCTCGTGCTTGTCGACGCGCTTGCCGATGCCGCGGAAGCGCTCCGCGAGCTCGCTGCCGATCGCCTCCTTGACGTGGTCGGGCGCGATCGCGCCCTTGCTGAGGATCAGCGCGGTCTCGCTCGCGCGGGCGATCAGGCCGGGCGTGATCGGGTAGCGGTCCGCGAGCGCGACGGTGACCTCCTCGGTCGCGCGATCGCCGAGGTGAAACGCCCACAGGCGCTGGCGATCCGGTGCGGCCGGGCTCGGCACGTCGACGCGGACGACGGGGCGGCCCCGCGGCGCGCACTCGACCTGACCACCGGTCGAGGCGAGCACGGGCGAGCGCACGAGGACGCCGAGCATCGTCGCCAGCGCCTGGTTGCGCAGCGGCTCGCTGACGCCATCGGCGTTGTCGATGAACACGATGCCGTCGGAGAGCCGCGCCTCGCGGGCGAGCGCGGCGAGCACCCGGCGCAACCCCGCCAGATCGTGCGGCAGCTCGAGCGCGTCGGTCACCAGCGTCGCGAGGCCGAGCTCGGCGGCGACCGCGGCGACGACGGAGCGCTTCCCGACGCCCTCGATGCCCTGGATGATCACCACGGGTGGGGCGGGGCCCCGGCGCGACAGCATCGTGCGCAGCGAGGCGATCGCGGTCTCGGGGACCACGAGCGTCTCGGTGTCGACGGCGGGGGTGGGCGGGGCGACGATGCCGATCAGATCCTCGTCATCGCTCCCGCCGCCGACGAGGACGTCCACGATCCGCGGCACCGCGAACAGCGCGACGAACGGCCGGTAGCCGAGGCCGTGCTGCGAGGTCGTGATCAGATCGAGCCGGCGCAGGCGCTCGGCGGCGTCGATCAGGAGGGGGACGGGGACGTCGAGCGCGATCGATGCGACCGCGCAGTCGATCCCGACGCGCGCGGGGTCGCGGTGGTGCGAGCGCGCGATCACCCAGATCCGCGGATCGCGATCGGCGGCGGTGAGCAGCGCGAGCAGGAGCGTCGCGGCCTCGTCGAGGTTGAACGCGGCGGCGACCCGCGCGAGCTGGAAGAACGTCGGCGTCCGCAGCGTCGCGAGGAGCTGCGCCTGCGCGGTCGCGGCGGCGGTGTCCTGGTTGAGCCGGAAGAGGACGAGCTGCGAGAGCTCGTCGAAGTACGCGTCCCCCATCTCGTGCATCTTAGGACGACGCGCCGGTGAAAGACCGTCCGCCGCCAGCTGGATCGTCAGGCTCCTGAAGCTCGCGCTCGATGCGCGAGTGGGGCACCGACGCGGAGCACGATCGTCTCGTCCTCGCCCTTGACCCGGCGCATCGCCGCGGGGGCGTGCTCGAGGCCGGGGAGCGTCTCGAGGCGGTACTTCAGCGTGCCGGCCGCCCGCTTCGCGCCGAGCTCGGCGAGCGCCTCCTCGAGGCGCAGCGGGTAGTCGAGGAAGCTGAAGCCCTGGAGGCGGGCGCGCTTCGTGACCACGGCGGGGAACTGCGCGGGGCCGGGTGCGCGCGTCGCCTGCGCGGTGCCGAACAGCGCGATTCGGGCGTGCATCGCGAGCCGGCCGAGGCAGGCATCGAGCACGGCACCACCACTGCCATCGAGGCACGCGGTGAGGCCATCGGGACAGCTGCGTGCGAGGGCGGGGCCGAGGTCCTCGGCGCGGCGATCGATCGCGACGTCGAAGCCGAGCTCCTCGGTCATCCAGCGGCAGCGCTCCGGCGTGGTCGCGATGCCGACGACGCGCGCGCCCTCCTGCTTGGCGAGCTGACCGGCGAGCGAGCCGACCGCGCCGGCGCCCGCGGTGATCACGAGCGTGTCGGCCGCCGTCACCTGCAGGACGTCGCGGACCGCGAAGTACGCCGTCGCGCCGAGATAGTTGAGGACGCCGAGGTAGTCGTCATCCGTGAACGGCCTCGCCGGATCGTGGACGAAGACCTGCGAGCCCGCTACGCGCGCGTGGGTCTGCCAGCCGAGCAGGCCGGAGACCCGGGCGCCGACCGGCACGGCCGGATCGCGCGACTCGAGGACCACGCCGCTGGCGGCGCCGCGCATGACCTCGCCGACCGCGACCGGCGGCAGGCCGGTGGTGCGCAGCAGCGAGTCGACGAGGACCTGGCCGACCCGCACGACGACCTCGCCGTCGCCGGGCTCCGCCGTGGGCTCTTCGGCCCAGGCCACGTCGTCGTCGACGGGCTCTCCCTCCGGCTGCCGCCCCAGACGCCACATGCGGTTGATCGGTCTCGCCATGGCCCAAGCCTATGCCAGCGCGCGGTGACTGGCCCGCACGAACACGATCGATCGCGAATCGCACCGCACGTGGCCCAGACGCGCAGGTCACCGGCAGCGCCGTACTAGGATGCGCGGGTGAGCCCGGCCTCCTGGTCCTTGCTGTTCGGGAGTCTGGCGGTCGTGTGGGCGTGCGTCATGGCGGTCGTGATCGTCCTCCAGCGCCGCTCGCCCGCCGCGACGATCGCGTGGCTGCTCGTGCTCGCGCTGTTCCCGTTCGTCGGCTACCTGATCTACCGCATGATCGGGCCGCGCCGGCTCGAGCGCCGCAAGCTCCGGCGGCGGCTGACCCGCAAGCTCGTCGACGAGGCCACCGGCACGCTCGCCGAGATCGAGAGCGAGTCGCCCCTGCGGCATCGCGATCAGCTCGCGCGCGTCGCGATCATGGCCGGCGAGGCACCGCCGCTGCGCGCCGAGTCGGTCACCCTCTACGTCGACGGCGCGACGAAGTACCAGGCGGTCAGCGACGCGATCGCGGCGGCCCGGCACCACGTCCACGTCGAGTACTACATCTGGGAGGATGGCGAGGTCGGTCGCCGGCTGCGCGATCAGCTGGTCGAGCGAGCGCGCGCCGGCGTCGAGGTCCGCGTGCTCGTCGATGGCACCGGTTCGTTCGGCGTGCGCGGGGCGTTCTTCGACCCGCTGCGCGCCGCCGGCGGTGAGGTCGCGTGGTTCAACCCGCTCTCGCTGTTCGTGAGTCGCCGGCGCGCGGACTTTCGCTCGCACCGCAAGATCGTGGTGTGCGACGGCTCCGTCGGGTTCACCGGCGGGATGAACATCGCCGACGCGCAGACGGCCGAGTACGCGGGGGCCGCCGCGTGGCGCGACACCCACGTCCGCATCGTGGGCTCCGCGGTCCGCGCCCTCCAGCGCGTGTTCGCGGAGGACTGGATGTACGCGACGGAGCGCGCGCTGGCGGGTGGCGAGTCCTACTACCCGGTGCCGGTCACCGAGGGCTGCGAGGTGGTGCAGATCGTCGCGTCGGGACCGGACCTCGACACGTTCGCGATCCACGCGGTGTTCTTCGCGGCGATCAACCAGGCGGTCTCGCGCGTGTGGTTGACGACGCCCTACTTCGTGCCCGATGACGCGATGCTCACCGCGCTGATCTCCGCGGCGCTGCGCGGGGTCGACGTCCAGGTGATCGTGCCGGCGCGCGGCGACAGCCGGGTCGTCGATCTCGCCGCGCGCAGCTACTTCCCCGAGGTGCTCGCCGCGGGCGTCCGCGTGTTCGAGTACGGGCCGCCGTTCATCCACGCCAAGACGCTCGTGATCGACGGCGACGTCGCGATCATCGGCACCGCGAACCTCGACAACCGCAGCTTCAAGCTCGACTTCGAGGTCGAGGCCGTCGTCTATGGCGACGTGCACGCCACCGAGCTCGCGGCCGCCTTCCTGACCGATCTCGAACGCTGCCGCGAGGTGACCCGCGCCGCCACCGAAGGCCAGCCGTTCTTCACCCGGCTCGGTCAGGCCGGCGCCCGCCTGCTCTCGCCATTGCTCTGAGGACGCCGGCGCGGCGCGGCCTCGCGTAGGACCTCGCCCGACACGTCACCGTGCTCGTGTGCCACACGATCGCGAGGTCTTCGGTGAGGCCACCGTGGGTCGGGTCGTCCTGCGGCGAGGTCTCGACGAGGATCAGGGGGCATGCAGTCGCTACCGCGCGTGAGCATCCTCGTCGTCGATGATCGGCCCGAGAACCTGCTCGCACTCGAGGCGAGCCTCGAACCCCTGGGCCAGGAGATCGTGGCGGTCGACTCCGGGACCGCGGCGCTGCGGGCGGTGCTCGCCGCGCAGTTCGCCGTGATCCTGATGGACATCAAGATGCCGGGGATGGACGGCTTCGAGACGCTCGCCTTGCTGCGGCAGCGCGAACGCTCGCGGCACATCCCGATCATCTTCCTGAGCGCGTACCCGGAGCACGCGCATGCGCTCCAGAGCTACGCGTCCGGCGCCGTCGACTACATCCTCAAGCCGTTCGATCCCGCGACGCTGCGCTCCAAGGTGTCGGTGTTCGTGACGCTGCGGCAGAACGAGCTGCTCCTCGAGGCCGCGCACGCCGAGCTCGAGCGCCGCGTCCACGAGCGGACGGCCGAGCTGGCGGCGGCGAACGTCGCCCTCGAGCGCGAGATCCGCGATCGCAAGGCGATGGAGCAGCAGCTCATCGACCAGGCGCACCGGGACGGCCTGACCGGGCTCGCCAACCGCGCGCTGCTGCTCGAGCACCTGTCACGCGCGTTCGCGCGGTCGCGCCGGCGGTCGCGGCCGAGCTTTGCCGTGATGCTGCTCGATCTCGATCGCTTCAAGGTGGTCAACGACAGCCTCGGTCACCTGGCGGGCGATCGGCTGCTGGTGGAGGTCGCTCACCGCCTCCAGAGCTGCTTGCGCGAGGTCGACACCGCGGCGCGGATCGGTGGCGACGAGTTCGCGGTCCTCGTCGACGGCATCGACGAGCTGCGCGACGCGACGCGGCTGGCCGACCGGATCCAGAAGCGGCTCGGCGAGCCGTTCGACATGGACGGCAAGGAGGTGTTCACGTCGGCGAGCATCGGCATCGCGATGATGAGCCCGCGGGCCGAGGTCGCCGAGCAGCTGCTCCGCGACGCCGACGTCGCGATGTACCGCGCGAAGGAGGCCGGGCGCGCGCGCTGCGCGGTCTTCGATCAGGAGATGCACGCGTCGCTGATGGATCAGCTCCATCTCGAGGCCGAGCTCGCCCGCGCGCTCGAGCGTGACGAGCTGTTCCTGCTCTACCAGCCGATCCTCGCGCTCCGCGAGCGTCGCCTCGTCGGCTTCGAGGCGCTGCTGCGCTGGCGGCATCCCGAGCGCGGCCTCGTGATGCCGGCGACGTTCATCCCGATCGCCGAGGAGACCGGCCTCATCCGGCCGATCGGGCGATGGGTCCTCGAGGCGGCGTGCCGGCAGCTCGCCGCGTGGCCGAGCGACACGCTGACGATGAACATCAACGTCTCGGCGCAGCAGATGGCGCACTTCGACTTCACCGCCGACGTCAAGCGCGTGCTCGCCGACACGGGCCTCCCCGCGTCGCGGCTCACGCTCGAGATCACCGAGAGCACGATCATGGCGCGCGGCGCGGTGTCCGATCAGATCGTGGCCGAGCTCCACGCGCAAGGCGTCGCGCTCTGCCTCGACGACTTCGGGACCGGCTACTCGTGCCTGAGCTATCTCCACGAGCTGCCGGTCAGCGGGCTGAAGATCGATCGTTCGTTCGTGCAGCGGATCGGCGGCTCGCACGAGCGGGCGGAGATCGTGCGCTCGATCGTGACGCTCGCCCTCAACCTCGGGATGACCGTCACCGCGGAGGGGGTCGAGAACGCCGAGCAGGTCGAGCGGCTCGAGGAGCTCGCGTGCGAGCACGTCCAGGGCTTCTTCTTCGCGCGGCCGCTGGACGCAGCGGCGGCGGGCGCGCTGATCGAGGGCGGCGCGGTCGCGCCGCGGATCGCGGTATGAGCGATCGCGGCAGCTCCGGCGGAGCGCGGCTCGCTCGTGCGGTCCGCTCGGCCACCCGGCGGGGGTGGAGGCTCGCGCTCGTGCTGCTGCTCGGCGTCGCGATCGGGCTGACGATCCCACTCGTGCTCGCGCTGCGGAAGGCGGCGGGCAGCGAGCGGTCGTTCGAGGTGCATGCGGCGATGCCGCCGTCGGGACCCGAGCTCGCGAACGCGCTCTACCAGAGCATCGGGGCGCGGCTGGTCCCGGGCCACGCCGTCGCGCTGCTCGACAACGGCCGCGTGTTCGATGCGCTCGTCGAGGAGATCGAGCGCGCGCAGCACAGCATCCACGTGGTCATGTACATCTGGGAGGCGGGCATCGCGTCCGACCGGATCAGCGCGGCGCTGATCGCGCGCGCGCGCGCCGGCGTGCCGTGCCGGATCCTGATCGATGCCTTCGGCAGCTCGGCCTTCGACGAGACGGTGCAGCCCGCGCTGGTCGCCGGCGGCTGCGAGGTCCGCGCGTTCCGCCCGTTGCCGGGCCCCGCGCCGCTCGCGCGCAACCACCGCAAGCTGGCGATCCTCGACGGTGCGGTCGCGATCACCGGCGGCTTCGGGATCCGCGACAACTGGCTGGGGGACGGCGCACATGCCGAGTCGTGGCGGGACGCGAACGTCTTGTTTAGCGGGCCCGCGGTGAGCGACGCCCAGCAGGCGTTTGCAGAAAACTGGCAAGAGGCGGGCGGCGCGCTGCTGCCGCCGGAAACGCTGCCCGCGCCAGAC
>JALZOI010000490.1 GCA_030857245.1 Myxococcota bacterium | reverse complement strand
CCGTAGCCCTGCTGCGGCTGACCGTACGGCTGACCACCGGGCTGCGGATAACCACCGGGCTGCGGGCCGGGAGGCTGACCGTACGCGCCGGGCTGCGGGAATCCGCCGGGCTGCTGGCCGGCCGGCGGCTGACCATACGGCCCCGGCGCGGGCGCGGGTGCCGGAGCCCCGGGCTGCGGATACCCCGGCTGCGGCGCACCCGGTCGCGGTGCAAAGCCTTGCTGCTGCGGCGGTGCGAAGCCCTGCCCGGGCTGCCCCGGCTGCGCGGGTCCGGCGCCCGGACGAGGCACCTGCGGCGCCGCGTAGCCGAACATCGTCTTCGCCGGCTGTGGTGCCGGGGCGCCAGCCTGCATCGGCGGCATCGGCCGACCGCACGTTCCGCATGCGGGTGCATTCATGAGCACCGCCGCGCCGCAGTACGGACACGGCCTAGTTGGAGTCGCCATTCGGATTCCCCTGTCCTTTCGAGGTGGAAACGGTATCCCACGCTGTCTGGTGTCCGCAACGAGGTGACGATCTTTCGGCGCGCTCACGCGGGCCGAAACGATCGCGCGAAGGCAGTCGTGCTAGTGGTGGTGGGTGGCGCGCCGGCTGTCGGGACACGACGCAGTACGGGGTGAAGCGATCGAGGTCCGGATCGCCGAGACCTCGGTGCGCGCTTATGGCGACGAGAGCATCGCCGCCGCCGCACTCGCCAGCGGCGTCCGCGTGATGTCGCGATCGCTGAAGTATCACCGGCCGCGCACGTTCTTCTGTCTCGAGGGTCACTGCAGCGGGTGCCTCGTGCGGCTCGGAGGCGTGCCGAACCTGCGCGCGTGCCTCGCACCGTGCACGGCGGGCGCCGAGGTCACGGGCCAGAACGCGTTCCCGTCGGCCGAGGTCGATCTCCTCGGCGCGGTCGACTTCCTGTTCTCGCGCGGCCTCGATCACCACACGATGATGACGAGCTCGTCGATGCTCAACCGGCTCGCGAACAAGGTCGTGCGCCAGCTCTCCGGGCTCGGCAAGCTGCCCGACGCTCCGGCCGGCGAGCTCCCCGAGGTCCAGCGCTACGACGTCGACGTCTGCGTGATCGGCGGAGGGCCTGCCGGGCTCGAGGCCGCGACGCAGACCGGCCGCGCGGGCCGCTCGACCGTGGTCGTCGACGATCAGATGCGGCCGGGCGGCAGCCTGCGCACCGATCCGCGCACCGGCCGCGGCATGGCCGAGGCGAGCTGGCGGGCGGCGACGGCGGCGGGCGTCGCCGTGCTCGCGCGCGCGACGGCCATCGGCTTCTTCCCCGAGGACGATGGCGGCGTGCTCGCCGTCTCCGCACCCGACCGGCTCTACCGGATCTACGCCAAGCAGTGGGTGTGGGCGACCGGCGGCTATCCGGTCAACCTCCTGTTCCCCGACAACGATCGGCCCGGCGTGATCGCCGCGCGTGCGGTCGGCCGCCTGCTCGTCGACCACGGGATCCTCGCCGGTGACCGGGTCTGCGTGATCGAGATCCCCGAGATGACGGAGGACGCCAGCGCGCTGTCGGCCGCACTCGTCGCCGCGGGCGCCGAGGTCCACCGCATCGCGCTCGATCGCGTCCAGGGCGTGCGCGGCCGGAGCTGGGCGACCGCGGTCGACACCGCGGATGGCAAGCTCGACTGCGATCTGATCGCGGTCGCGGGCGTGCCCGCCCCGGCCTCCGAGGGGCCGCGCCAGCACGGCTGCAAGGTCGTGCTCGATCCGCCGCGCGGCGGCTTCAAGGTGATCGTCGACGAGCATGGGCGCACGTCGACGCCCGGCGTCTGGGCGTGCGGCGACGTCTGCGGCTACGTCGGGCCGGCGGCGGCGGCGGCGGATGGTGCGCGCGTCGGCGCGAACCTGATCGCAGCGACCTGAACGCGGCGCCACCTCACGCTTGCGTTCACGTGGTTTGGGGTATCTTGCGTCCGTGGCGGGCAAGATCGTCCTGTGTCGATGCGAGGACATGACGCTGTCCGACCTCGAGCACTCGGTGTCGCGCGGCTACCAGGACATCGAGGAGGTCAAGCGCTACACCGGCTTTGGCACCGGCCCCTGTCAGGGCAAGGAGTGCCTCGCCATCGTCGCCGCACAGCTCGCGCGGCTCACCGGCCAGGCGCCGGCGCTGATCCGCCCGTTCACGTCGCGGCCTCCGCTCGCGCCGACGCCGCTGCGCCTGCTCGCGCGTGATCCCGGTGCGCACCGGTTCGCCGATGACACGTCGGACGAGGACTAGATGCAGCCGGTGATGGACGACGAGGAGGACGAGAGCCGCGCCGACGTCTCCGGCGAGATCCGGCTGCCGGCCACGCTCGAGGGCTCGTCGGGCCCGCTGCCCGAGCGCGCCGAGATCGTGATCGTTGGCGGCGGCGTCGTCGGGCTCGCGATCGCCTACTACCTCGCGCGCCGCGGGATGAAGGACGTCGTCGTGATCGAGCGCGGCTACCTCGCGGAGGGCGCCTCGGGTCGCAACGGCGGCGGCGTGCGCCAGCAGTGGTCGACCGAGATCAACATCCGGCTGATGCAGGAGTCCGTCGAGCTGTGCCGGCGGTTCGCGGTCGACCTCGGCGTCAACGTGTGGTTCCGCCAGGGCGGCTACCTGTTCCTCGCGCGGTCCGCGCAGGAGATCGCGCGGCTCGAGCGCAACATCGATCTCCAGAACCGCTGCGGCGTCGCGACTCGCATGCTGTCGCCCGACCAGGCGCGGGACATCGTCCCCGAGCTCGACCTCACCGGCATCGTCGGCGCGTCCTTCAACCCCACCGACGGCATCCTGTTCCCGTGGCCGTTCCTGTGGGGCTACGCGCGCCAGGCCGCGGCGCTCGGCGCGAAGATCTACACGCAGACCTCGGTCACCGGGCTCGAGCCCGGCGCGGGCGGTGGCTTCACCGTCCACACGCCGCGGGGTGCGGTGCGCGCCCGCCGCGTCGTCAATGCGACCGGCGCGTGGTCGCCGCAGCTCGCGAAGCTGGTCGGCGTCGACGTGCCGACCTACCCGATCCGGCACGAGATCTGCTCGAGCGAGCCGCTCAAGCCGTTCCTCCGGCCGATGGTCTCCGAGCTCGCGAGCGGCCTCTACTGCAGCCAGTCGATGCGCGGCGAGATCGTGGGCGGCGTGACGATCCCGAGCCACGGCTCGACGTACGCGATGGGCTCGACGCTGGAGTTCCTCTCGACGTACGCCCGCCGCCTCGTCCGCCTGATGCCGATCCTCGGCGACATCAAGATCCTCCGGCAGTGGGCCGGGCCGTACGACCAGTCGCCCGACGGCAACCCGATCCTCGGGCCCGCACCCGGGCACCCCGACTTCTTTCTCGCGTGTGGCTTCGTCGGCCACGGCTTCATGATGGCGCCGATCGTCGGCAAGCTGTACGCCGAGTGGCTCACCGGCGGACCGCCCCACGAGATCTTCTCGCGTTACAAGCTCGATCGGTTTACCGACGGCAGTGGTGCCGCCCAGCCCAAGGAAGACTTCAACATCGGTTAGGCTGGGCTCTGCATGGTGGAAGCAGAGCGGGGACCGCCGCTGAGGCTGGTGTGCTTCGAGCTCCGGGGTCAGGAGCTCGCGCTGCCGATCGCCGAGGTTCGCGAGACCCTCCCGACCCTGCCGATCACCCGCGTCGTGCTGACGCCCGCATGTCTCGCCGGCGTGTTCAGCCTGCGCGGCGACATCGTGCCCGCGATCGATCTCGGCGTGCTGCTCGGGCTGCCGCCCACCGAGGTCGGCGTCGCCACCCGGATCGTCGTGATCGGCACGGCGGCTGGCACCGCGGGCCTCCTCGTCGATCGGCTCCGCGAGCTCCGGACCATCGAGGAGCCTCTCGAGCCCGCGCCGGCGAACCTCGCGGCCAGCGTCGCCGAGCTGTTGCTCGGGCTCGCCGCGACGCCCAGCGGCACGGTGCGGGTGCTCGATGCCTCCGCGATCCTGTCGACAGGACCGCTGCGCGCGCTGGCTCGTGCCGCGGACGAGGAAGGAAGATCGTGATGAGTTCCAGGAAGCGGCGCTTTCCGATGTTCCTCAAGTTCCTGCTCGCGTGCCTGATGCTCGCGAGCCTGCTGATCGTCGGCGGCATCTTCATGGTGAAGGAGCAGTCGCAGTTCCGGAACCGCGGCAACTTCCTCGTCAAGCACCTCCGCCGCTACGAGTTCTATCAGGAGCGGATGGGACGGCTGCTGACCGGCACCATCGAGATCCTCGTCGCGGACCCCGGCCTGCGCACGACGCTCGCGACCACCGGCGGTGACGTCAGCGAGCTCGGCAAGGCGATGTTCGACCGGCTGTCGTCGAAGAACGGCGTGCAGCCCGACGTCTTCGTGATCTTCGACGCGCAGGGCAAGCAGCTGTGGTCACCGCCCGGCTCGCCCATCGATCCGAGCGTGGTCCCCACCATCGCCGCCGTCGAGAAGGCGCGCGCCGGCAACGTGTTCGCCCATCGCCTGCAGGTCATCGACCAGACCGCGTACCAGCTGACCGGGCTGCCGATCCGCGCCCCCGGCGGCGAGCAGGTCACCGGCGGGATGGTGGTCGGCGTCAAGCTGCAGCGCATGGTGCAGGAGTACGCCGACCAGACCGATGACAACGCCACGCTGCGCTATCGCCCCGTGCTGCTCGCCGGCAACACCCTGCTCGCGAGCGCGCTCCCGGGCGATGCCAGCGAGGCGTCGCGCGCGATGCAGCCCGACAAGCTCGTCCAGGTCACGGTCGGCGTCGACACGCGGCAGGTGATCCGGCTCAAGGATCACGACTACGACTTCTACGCGGAGGACGTCGACGGCTACACCAACAACGACGCCGGCAACGTCGGCAAGCTGTACATCACGCGCAGCCGCGCGCAGGTGATCGATCCGGCGAAGTCGCTGCCGTGGGCCGAGATCGGCGTCGGCGTCGGCGCGTCGCTCGTGATCTCGTTCCTGCTCGGCTTCTGGGTGACGCGCCCGATCAAGCAGATGGTGAAGCAGTCGCGCGATCTGCTGACCGGCGACACCGACCTCACGCAGCGCATCGTCGTCAACTCGCGCGACGAGACGGCCGATCTCGCGGACAACATCAACCAGGTGTTCGCGCGCGTCCACCACCTCGCGAGCGGCGTGCAGTCGGCGGCGTTCCAGGTCGGCGCCTCGAGCGCCGAGATCAGCGCGGCGTCGCGGCAGATGCTGCATGGCCTGCGCGATCAGACGTTGAAGATCGAGAGCTCGACGACCGCGGTCACCGAGCTGTCAGCATCGATCCAGCAGGTCGCCGGCAACGCCGCCCAGGCCACCGAGGTCGCCGAGCAGTCGAGCACCGCCGTGACGTCGGCGGTCGCGCGCATGGAACAGATCCGGACCGCCGTCGACGATGCCGCCGCGAAGATGCGAGACCTCGGGGAGAGCAGCAAGCGGATCGGCAACATCGTCGAGGTGATCCGCCAGATCAGCGAGCAGACCTCGATGCTCGCGCTCAACGCCTCGATCGAGGCGGCGCACGCCGGCGAGCAGGGTCGCGGGTTCGCGGTCGTCGCCGACGAGGTCAGCTCGCTCGCGCGCCGCGTCGGCCAGTCGGCGAAGGACATCGAGGCGCTGATCCAGACGGTCAAGGAGCAGACGCAGGCGGCGATCCAGTCGATGGAGGTCGGCACGCGCGAGGTGCTCAGCGGCTCGCAGCTCGTGACCGGCACGCTGACCGGCCTCGGTCAGCTGATCAGCGTCGTCAAGGATACGGCGACCGCGGTGCACGAGCAGGCGGTGGTGTCGGACGAGATCGCGCGCAACATGGACGCGGTCCGCCACCTCGCGGGCGACGCGCTCGGCGGCTCCGAGGAGTCCGTCGTCCAGGCCGAGCGACTGCACGAGCTCGCCTACGAGCTCGAGGAGTCGATCGGCGGGTTCAACCTCGACGGCACGCGCATCGGCGG